>DATLGV010000031.1:0-5612 GCA_035540275.1 Acidovorax sp.
GACCGCGAAAAGTTCTTTGCCATCAACGAGCGCTTTCACATGCACCTGCTGGAGATGGCCGACAACCGCTGGCGCAGCCAGATGGTGGCCGACCTGCGCAAGGTGATGAAGCTCAACCGCCACAACTCGCTGTTCAAGCAAGGGCGCATCGAAGATTCGCTGGGCGAGCACCGGGCCATCCTGGCCGCCATGGTGGCGCGGGACGCCAAGGCCACGGTCAAGGCCATGCAGGCGCACTTTGCGCAAGGGCTGGAAGCGGCGACCTGAGGCCGGCCGTCCGGCCAACGCGCGCAGCAGGCCAAGCTGAATCACACCGGTGCGGCCACGATCATTCCGCAAACAGGAACGCACCATTTGCAACACAGAGGGTGATCACACAGGGCCCGGCCCAGGTTGCGCTCGTTATCATCCCTCGGGTTTCCACCGAGGCCGTGGCGCCGCGCGCCGCCGCGGCCTGTACCGCCGAGTTTGATGACCTCTACCCCCGCCGACATCGCCAGCGTGCAAACGCTGCCCCAGCTCCTGGCCTACCGCGCCGCCCGCACCCCCCAGGCCGAGGCCTACCGGGCGTTTGACTCCTCCCGCCAAGCCTGGGCCAGCCTCACCTGGGCGCAGACCGCAGAGCGTGTGAACACCTGGGCCCAGGCCCTCGCCGCCATGCAGCTGCCACCGGCCGCCCGCGTGTCCATCTTGCTGCCCAACGGCCTCAATGCCATGTGCGCAGACCAGGCCACGCTGGCCACCGGCGGCGTGCCCGTGCCGCTGCACGCCATCGACAACCCGGGCAGCATCGCCTACATCCTGGCGGACTGCGAGGCCTCGATGCTGATCGTGAGTCAGGCCGAGCAGTGGGAGAAGATCCGCGCGGTGGGCACGCCGTTCCCGGCCCTGCGCGCCGTGGTGATCACCGATGACGACGACGCTTTCAAGCCCACCCCGGGGTCTATCGACAACCCGGCCGTGGGCTCGCTGGCGCAGTGGCTGACGGGCGCGGCGCAAACGGGCGCTCCTACGACCGGCATGGGCCCGCAGGCCGATGACCTGGCCGCCATCGTCTACACCTCTGGCACCACCGGCAAACCCAAGGGCGTGATGCTGACCCACCGCAACGTGGTCAGCGACGTGAAAGCCGTGCTGGAGCGCATTGCACCCACGGTGGACGACGTGTTCCTGTCGTTCCTGCCGCTGTCGCACACCTTCGAACGCACGGGCGGCTACTACCTGCCGATTGCTGCGGGCAGTTGTGTGGCCTATGCGCGCTCGGTGGCCCAGCTGGCGGAAGACCTGAAGACCATAAGCCCCACCGTGCTGGTGTCGGTGCCGCGCATTTACGAGCGCATCCACGCCAAGCTGATCGAAAAGCTCTCGCTCACGCCCTGGAAGATGCAGCTCTACGAAGCCGCGCAGAACAAGGGCTGGGCCCGGTTTTGTGCCGCACAGCGCCTGCCGGCGCCCACGCCGGACGCGAGCAGCCGGGCTGCAGGCTGGATGGCCGCCCTGCCCTGGCCGGTGCTGCAGGCCCTGGTGGCCAAGCCTTTGCTGGCCCAGTTTGGCGGCCGCGTGCGTGTGGCGGTGAGTGGCGGCGCCCCGCTGTCGCCCACCATTGCCAGGTGTTTTCTGGGCCTGGGGCTGCCGCTGGTTCAGGGCTACGGCATGACCGAGACCGCGCCCGTGGTGTCGGTCAACGCACTGGACGACAACGACCCCGCCTGCGTGGGCAAGGCCCTGCCCGGTGTGGAGGTGCGCATTGGCGACAACCACGAGCTGCAGGTGCGCGGCCCCATCGTGATGAAGGGCTACTGGAAGCGGCCGGAAGACACCGCGCGCATCCTGAGCCCCGACGGCTGGCTGGGCACCGGCGACCAGGCCGACATCGTGAACGGCCGCATCTACATCAAGGGCCGCATCAAGGAAATCATCGTCACCTCGACCGGTGAAAAGGTGCCCCCTGGCGACCTGGAACTGGCCCTGCTGGCCGACCCGCTGCTGGAGCAGGCCTTTGTGGTGGGCGAAAACCGCCCGTTCATCGCCTGCGTGGCCGTGCTGAACGCAGGCGAGTGGCAGCGCCTGGCGGCCGACCTGGGCCTGAACCCCCAGGCGGCGGACAGCCTGAACCACCCCAGCGTACACCGCGCCGTGCTGGCGCGCATCGAAAAAAACACCGCCAGCTTTGCCCGCTATGCCGTGCCGCGCACGGTGCACCTGACGCTCGAGCCGTGGACGATTGAAAACACCTTCATGACCCCCACGCTCAAGCTCAAGCGCAACAACCTGATGGCGCACTTTGCCGAAGCCATTGAGGGCATGTACCAAAAGCCGGGGCGCTGAGCCCCGGCTTGCTGCGGCGCTGTCACCACACCAGTTCGCCCTCCCGGGCGTAGGCGGAGCCAAAACGGTTGACGAGGAAGTCCGCAAGCGCCACGGACTCCTGCCCGACAAAACCCTGTTGCGGCAACCGCCCCTGCGCCACCAGGTCCAGCGCCGTGCAGATGCCTGCGGCCGTGGTGAGCTGGATGGCGCTGAGCCGGTGCCCGGCCACCTCGGTCCCCACAATGCGAGCGGAATACGAGTCCTGCACCAGCCGCCCGCCCTTGAGGCCTGATGCGGTGGCAAACACCACGATCACGTCCTGGTCGGTGGTGGGGATGGCGGTTTCGAGAATGTCCTGGAGCAGATCGCGCCGGTCGCGCAGGCGCAGGTCATTCAGCAGCAGCTTGAGGATGGCGTTGTGACCCGGGTAGCGGATGGACTGGTAGTCCACCTGCCGCGCCTTGCCTGCCAGCGTCTCCGTCAGCGTGCCCAGCCCGCCCGAGGTGTTGAAGGCTTCGTATTCCACACCGTCCAGCGCAAAGGTCTCCAGCCCCTCCAGCGCGGGCACCGTGGTGCGCACGCCGTCCACAATGGCCTCGCAGGGGTTGCAGTATTCGTTGATGAGGCCTTCCGTGCTCCAGGTCAGGTTGTAGCGCAGGGCACCCTGCGGGTAGCGCGGCAGCGCCCCCACACGCATGCGCAGCGTGTGCAAGGTGTCAAAACTCCGGGCCAGGTCGCTGCCCACGATGCCGATGAAGCCCGGTGCCAGGCCGCACTGCGGCATGAGCACGCTGCGGGCATTGGCAGCCAGGGCGCGGATGGCCTGGGTGCTGGCCACGTCTTCGGTCAGGTCAAAGTAATGCACACCTGCGCCGGCGCACAACGTGGCCACGGGCACGGCGCGGTGGAACGGCAATGCATTCAGCACGGCAAAGCGGCCGTCGATGGCGGCTTGCAGGCTGGCGTCGTCCGTGATCAACCGGGTGGAGATGCCCAACGCCGCCACCTCGGCCAGCCGCAGCGGGTCGCGGTCCGCCACCAGGATGTCGTAGTCGCCGGACTGCTGCAGCAAGAGCGCCATCGCAAAGCCGATGTGGCCCGCCCCCAGGATGGTGATGGCGCGGCGGGCCAGTGAGTTCGAGGCAGTGGAAAAGGTGGTCATGGCAGCGCTCCCGGTAGTGCTCGCCGCATGCAGCGGCGAGGTGTTGTGAATGCCTTGATGCTAGGCAACAGCACTGTCAATGTGTAGCTCCAAAAACGTCGAAAGCAGCTCTTTGTTTTGCCATAACGACGAATATGATGGGCGTTATGACTTTTTTTGGACGGAGCACCCATGACCCAGGCCCTGGACGACACTGACCGGCAACTGCTCAGCCTGTTGCAGGCCAACGCGCGCGAGGGCACGGCCACGCTGGCACGCCAGCTTGGCCTGGCCCGCACCACCGTGGTGGCGCGGATTGCGCGGCTGGAGCGTTCGGGTGTGGTCGCGGGCTACGGGGTGCGGCTGGGTCAGCGGCTAGACGCCACCACCGTGCGGGCCTGGTGCAGCATCAGCGTGCTGCCCAAGACAGCACCCGCCGTGCTGCGTGCGCTGGAGGCCATGGCCGAGGTCGAAGAGGTGTCGGCCGTGAGCGGGCCGTTTGACTACCTGGTGTTCTTGCGCTGCAGCAGCCATGAGCAGCTCGACACCTTGCTCGACAAGGTAGGCCAACTGGACGGCGTGCACCAGACGCAGACCAGCATCGTGCTCAGCCGCAAGATCGACCGCCGAAGCGTCGGGGCGTGAACACGGCCCCACTGCTCCAACTACTTTTTTGATAGCTACCAGCGCTTTCTTTATCAGCGCTGGCCGCCGATTTCTTTCAAACCCCAAACAAGCTCAGGCCTCAAACTGCGTCGGATTCTTGCCCCGGATCGGCGCATAGAACGCCTTGATGCTCGCCATGTCGCGCTCCACATCGCCCGTGGGCTCGAACACCGGGCCCAGGCCGCCCACCTTGCGGCCGTAGTCCACAAACGCCAGCACGATGGGCACGCCCGCCTGCTGGGCGATGAAATAGAAGCCCGTCTTCCAGTGCCGCGTCTTGCCCCGGGTGCCCTCGGGCGGCACGATGAGCTGCATGGGGCCGTCGGCCTCGCGCATGGCCTGGGCCGAGCTGGCGACCAGGTTGTTGGCCTGGCTGCGATCCACCGGGATGCCGCCCAGCCAGCGCATCAACCCGCCAAACGGTGCCTTGAAGAGGCTGTGCTTGCCCATCCAGTACACCCGCAGCCGCAGCGAGAACGCCAGCATCAGCGTGTACGGCAGGTCCCAGTTGCTGGTGTGGGGCGCGGCAATCAGCACGCTTTTGGCGGCATGGGCGGGCAAGGCGCCTTCGACCTTCCAGCCGGTGATGCGCAGAGTGAAGCGGGAAAAAGCGCGCAGGAGCGTGTTGACAACCGGCGTGTCAAAAATGGTGTGGTGCATCGGAAACGGGTGACAGAACGGGGCCTGGAGCGCTGAACGGGTGAAAAACCCGAGGCTGCAAAGGCATTGAAAGCGCCGCGAGTATCGCTGAGCCGCGCAATGCCCCGCCTTGACGCAAGGCAAATGGCAGGTGCCGCAATGGCGCGCCGTACCGCCCGGCCCCGACCACGCCGCTCTCGCTGCCCATGCAAAGGCCAGCAATGGCACCCAGCCATGTGTACTGCGCAGTAACATGGCGGCATGCCTCATAACCACCTCTACATCCTCACCGGCGCATCGCGCGGCATGGGCCTGGCCATGGCCCAGCAGCTTTTGCGCAGCGGCAACACCCTGATCTGCATTGCACGCAGTGCCAACGACGACCTGGCCGCCGAGGCCCGGGCGGCCGGCGTCGCCATCGAACAGTGGCAGCAAGACCTGTCGCAGGGCGAGCAGGCGGCCCACAAGCTCCAAGCCTGGCTGCAGGCCCGGGGCCCGCAGGCGTTTGCCAGCGCCACCCTCATCAACAACGCGGGCATGATCCCGCGCATTGCGCCGCTGTCGGCCAGCGCCAACCCGCATGATCTGGCCGACCTGGCCACCGCACTGCGCGTGGGGCTGGAGGCGCCCATGCAGCTCACTGCCGCCTTCCTGGGCGCCACAGACGCCTGGACGGTGCCGCGCAAGGTGCTCAACATCTCGTCGGGCCTGGGCCGCCGGGCCATGGCCTCGCAGGCTGCCTACTGCGCCGCCAAGGCGGGCATGGACCATTTCACGCGCTGCGTGGCGCTGGACGAGGCCCTGAAACCCCACGGTGCCAAGGTATGCTCGCTGGCACCTGGTGTGATCGACACCG
>DATLGV010000032.1:0-2468 GCA_035540275.1 Acidovorax sp.
GGCCTGCAGCGCGGCCACGGCGTCTTCGGGGCGCAGCGTCAGCAGGCTGTTGTCGAAGCAGCGGGCTATGTCGGGCTCGGGCAGCTTGCCCAGGTCGCCCCGCCACACCAGGCGCAGCCCGCGCTGGTGCGCGGCCTTCACGCGGTCGTAGATGGCCGAGTCCGACATCCACTCGCCGCGTACCTCGATCCAGGGCGCAGCCCGTGGCGCGTTTTCAAGCAGGTCGCACAGCAGCTGGCGGGTCTGTGCCGAGATCAGCAGCGGCGGCGAGCTGGCCGACCACAGCTCCTGCAGCGTGCGCAGCAGGTGGGCGCCATCGACCGCTGCCGAGGCCTCGTTGTGGGCATACAGCTGGATGCCCGCCAGCTGGCGGGAGCGGTTCCACAAAGGGCGGTAGCCCAGGATCAGGCTGCCAAGAACGGATTGGACCATGGGCTCTCAGGCATAAAACGGGGCCAGCCAGCACGCACGGGATGGTTGTCGCCCCGTGCACTGGCCGGTGCTGCAGCCTGGAGGCACCGGGTGCGCCGGACGCCATGCCCGAAGCCCCAGCCGCGCAGGCTGCTAGCCAATAAAGTTGAACAGCGACAGTTTCTGGACCTGCGCATAGGACTTGAGGGCAGCCTCATAACCCACCTGCTGGTTCTGGAAGTCGGAGATGCCCTTGATCATATCGAGATCCTCTGCCCGCGAACGGTCGCCTTCGAGCTGAATGGAACGCTTTTCCTGGTCGCCGGTGATGCGGTCTGCGCGGTTGAGCAGTTCGCCCGCAAAGCCGCGGATGTTGTGCAGCCGCTCCAGCCCCACGTCGATGTTGGCCAGCGCCTGCCCCACGGCCTGGATGGCCGCATTGCTGTTGGGGGCGTTGCGGATGCCGTTGATGGCGCTGTCCAGCGTGCTGAACATGCTGCGGCTGGGCTGCAGGGTGATGGTGTCTCCGGTGTCGGGGTTGCCTGTGATGTCAAACGTCATGCCCGGGAAGTCCGCCGCGATGCTCGGGTCGGGGATCTTGATGGTGACCGGCTTGTCGCTCGGGTAGTCGGGCACCACCACGGGCGCTGACGCGATCCCGGTGGTGGTGTTGGTCAGCGTGTACGTGGCGGTGCTGGTGCCGGGCGTGGCGCCCGGGCCCACTGCACTGAAAGTGATGGTGTAGTTGTCGCCCGTGATCAGGCGCTTGTCCACGGGCGTGATGGCCGTGGTGGTGAGCTGGCGGGTGTTCGGGACGGTGCTGACGCCAGCGGTGTACACGCCGTCGCGGTTGGGGTCGAACATGAAGGCGGCATCGCCGTCCAGGGTGTTGGGGATCGTCACGCCGCTGCTGGCCGTCTGGCCTGGCAGACCGTCAAAGCGGTAGTCGGGGCTCCCGCCCAGCGGCCCGAGGAATGGCGCCAGTGCGCTGCCCAGGGCGCCCAGCAGCGGGATGCCGTTGGTGTCCTTGCGGTTGGCCACTTCCACCAGCTGCTCGCGCAGGCTCTGCAGCTGGTTGGCAATGGTGGCCCGGTCGTTGGGGGTGAGCGTGGCGCTGCCCGCATTCACCACCAGTTCGCGAAAGTTCTGCACCAGGCCCACTGCATCACCCAGCGTGGATTCGGCCTGCGCGATGGCGTTGCGCTGGGTTTCCAGCGCGCGCTGCTCGGTCTGGATGCGCGACAGTCGATTAAGTGCACGCTCGGCCTGTGCGGCCGACACCGGGTCGTCGCTGGCGCGCACCACGCGTTTGCCCGAGGTCAGGTTCTCCTGCAGCGCGGTCAGGCTGGTCTGGCGCGCGCCCAGGTTGCGCAGCGCGTTGTCATACATGTTGGCGGTGCCGACGCGGTAGATGTTTGTGCTCATGTCGAACTCCTCACGCTGGAACGGCGGTTAGCGGCCCAGGCCCTGGATCAGCGAATCGAAGATCCCCTGCGCGATCTGGATCATTTTGGCGGAAGCCTGGTAGGCCTGCTGGTACTGGATCAGCTTGGCGGCCTCTTCGTCCAGGTTCACGCCCGAAATGGCGGTGCGGTCGCGCTCCAGGTTGGCTGCAATCGTGGTCGACAAGTCTGCGGCGAACTTCGCGCTCTGGGTGCGGGTGCCGATCTGGGCCATGGCGCCGGCATAGCCGTCGCTCAGCGTGGCGTTGTCGAACATCTTCACGTCGCGCAGCGCCATCAGGGCGTTCGCATTGCCGGCGTTGCGGGTGTAGAAGTCGCCAAACTGCGGGTCGGTGGCCTTGCCCACGGTGACGGTGTCGCCGGTGTTGGGCGTGCCCTGCAGCGTGATTTCCCAGCCGTCGATGCTGATGGGCTGGCCGGGTGTGTAGGGCAGGCCCGCCGTGCCCGAGGGCGGCGTGGTGGAGCCCGTGACCGTGTAGGTGAGCGGCGGGCCCGCGTCAAAGCTCAGCTGCACACCCGTGGCCGGCGGCAGCGTCAGCGCCGGGTTGCCGGTGGCCTTGAGGTTGACCAGTTGCAGCGTGCCGCCGTTGGCCG
>DATLGV010000033.1:0-9116 GCA_035540275.1 Acidovorax sp.
GGGCCCACGATGGCGGTCAGCGTGCCGGGCTCGAAAGAGCAGGTCACGCCGTTGACCGCCACGTGGCCGCCGAAGCGGATGGTCAAGTCCTTGGTGGCCAAGGTGCTCATGGGTGGGGGTTCACTTTCACGGTCTGAGTCAATCGATGGAATGGGTGGGGCGCCCTGCCCTGCGGCAGCGCGCCCCGGCACTTTAAGGACAGGTGCCGATCACGTAGTAGTTGGTGCTGGTCTGCTTCAGGGTGTTGGTCACAAACACGTTCCACAAACCCATGTTCTGGTTGGAGCCCAGCGCATAGGTGTAGCCCCCGGCGGCATAGGCGCGCCCGGCCACGGTGTGTGCATAGTTGCTGGCCGTGGTGCAGGTGGCCGTGCCGCCGCCCGAGGCGGCCAGCGTGGTGCCCGATGCAGCGGCCGATGTGGCGCCTTCGGCCCCATTGGCATCGGCAGCGCGCACCGTCCAGCTGTAGGTGGTGGACGCGGCCAGGCCGGTGTCGGTGTAGCTCGTTGCGGTCACAGGCAGCGCGTTGACCTTGTTGGCGTTGCGGTACACGTTGTAGCTGGCCGCGCCCGTGACGGCGGCCCAGCCGATGGCCATGCTGCTGGCCGTGGCGCCCGAAGTGCTCACGCCCGTGGGGGCTGGCAGGGCCACGGGATCGGGGGGCGTGGTGCCGCCCGTGCCGCTGGAAACGCGGTCCACCATGGCCTTGATGGCCGCCATTTGCGGGCCGGACTTCTTGGAATAGTTGGCGCTGTCATAGCCCCACCAGTCCCAGCAGCTGTTGGTGGCTGCGGTGCTGGTCTGCGGGTACAGCATCACGATGTTGTTGGTGTCAGCCCAGCGGTTGTAGCCGGTGTTGCGCACGTACTGCTGCTGCACGTCGCTGATGTTCTGCTTGCAGCCATGCAACACCACATGCAGCTTGCAGGTGGCCGTGCCGCCCGCCTGGCAGGCCTGTGGCACATAAGCCCAGCCGGTGGTGGCCATGCCGTGGTTGGTGATGAACTCGCTCTGGTTGAACTCGATGTAGTTGCCGCTGGGCAGGGCCGCGTTGTTGCGGGCGTTCAGCGTGCCGTACAGGTGCTGCAGCATGGCGCCGGCCAGGTCGAAGTTGCAGTTGCTGATGTAGGGGGCACCCTTGGTGGAGCAGGCGTTGCCGTAGTCGTCCGTCACCATGGCGTGTTCGGCCGCAATGTCCTTCTTGTAGACCACATTGGCATTGGGCACGAAGCTGTCGTAGTAGGTGCGCAGCGCGTCCATCACCCCGGTCTTGACCACGCTGTCGAGCGAGCCCGAGAACAGGTAGACCCTGGAGTTCTGCAGGTTGGCCACGGGGTCGATCACGCCCTGGCTGGCCCAGGTGTTGGTGGTGCTCACCAGCGTGCTGGTGGGAATGCCCGCGGGGCTGGCCATGCAGCGCCCGGTGGCATTGACGACCGAGCCCTCAGCGCAATAGAACGGGCCGCCAGCGACCACGCCCGCGCCCTTGGCAAACGTGGCCGAGTACGCCACGTGCAGCTGCACCGCCATGAAGCCGCCCGAGGACAGGCCCGAGACCGTGGTCTGCGTCTTGTCGATCTTGAGTGCTGGCAGGTTGACGGCCGCGTGAACACTGCCCACGCCACACAGTGCCATCGCAGCCCCTGCTGCAGCCGCCCGGATGAAATTGAAAGCCATGTTGTCTTGTCTCCAAATAATTTTTGAGAAAAACCGACCCAGCCCCCGTGTCAACCCGAGAGTTCATGCATCAATTCACTGGAAAAAGAGGGGCGGCCGCCCCTGCGGGATGGACCCCGAAGGAGCAGGACGGTGGTCCTGTCCGACGGGCCTCGCTAACTCGCCAACTCGCTAGCGGAGTCGAAAGACCGGCTTATCGCTGGTTGCGAATCGGCACATTCATTTCTTCAGGCTTGATCTCGCGCACCAGCTCGGGCACGCCCCAGGCAAAGGCCGGGTCCACCTTGATCTTGAAGTGGTACATGCTCTGCATGGCCTGGTGGTCTTCCTTGCGGAAGGTCATCTTGCCCTTGGGCGTCTCGAAGCTCATGCCCTCCATGGTCTTGATGAGCTTGTTGGTGTTGGTGTCGCCGTTCGTGGCCTTGAGGGCCGTGACCAGTGCCATGGCGGAGCTGAAGCCGCCGGCCGTGAAGAAGTCCGGCGGGGTCTTGAACTCCTTGTAGTGCGCGGCCACCAGGGCTTCGTTCACGGGGTTCTTGGGGATGCCGAAGTAGTAGTACGTGGCGCCTTCCATGCCAGGGAAGTTCTTGTACGCAGCCATGGCGGGCAGGATGTTGCCGCCGGTGGCGATCTCGATGCCATAGCGCTTCAAGTCCATGTCAGCGATCTTGAACGGGTTGCCCGCGCCGGCCCAGATGATGAAGATGACCTTGCGGCCCGGCACGTCCTTGAGCTTGTCGATCAGGCGCTGGGCACCGGCGGTGAAGTCGGTGGTGGTGGTGGGCAGGTATTCCTCGTGCACCAGCTTGGCGTTCTTCAGCGCGTCCTTGAAGGCCTTCACACCGTCGCGGCCAAAGGCGTAGTCCTGCGCCAGCGTGGCCACCGTCACACCGGCCTTGTCGATGGCCACGGCGTTGGAGATGGCGTCCTGGCTGCTGTTGCGGCCGGTGCGGAAAATGTACTTGTTCCACTTGTCGCCGGTGATGGCATCGGCCACGGCAGGCTCGACCAGCAGGATCTTCTTGTATTCCTCAGCCACGGGCAGCAGGGCCAGGGCGACGCCGCTGGAGGTGGGGCCGACGGCGATGTCGGCCTTGTCGTCCGAATAGGCCGAGGCCAGCAGGCTCTTGCCCAGGTCGGGCTTGCCCTGGTCGTCCTTCTCGATCACGACGAGCTTCTTGCCATTGACGGTCATGCTGCCGCCGGTGGCGTAGTTCAGGCCCATCATCAGGCCGGTCTGGGTCTGCTTGCCGTAGGCCTCCAGGGGGCCCGTCTTGCTGTAGATGTGGGCAATGCGGATTTCACCGGTCTGCGCGAACGCGGGGGCAGAAAGTGCGGCGGCGGTAACGGCTGCGGAAGCGAGGGCGACCAGAGTGCGACGTTGCATGGCGATGTCTCCTGTTGTGATGCTTCTTCATTGCACAGTCTGTGCCAGCATCCAAGTGATTGATTTCAAAGATACTTTTGCCGACACCCTGGCGACACTGACTGATTTCAATACACATCAAATGTCCAATTAATGGACATTTGTCTGATTTTTATTCAGGGTTTTCCAGACGCCCATAGAGCGTGGCACGCGAGATGCCCAGCTGCCGCGCGGTGGCCAGCTTGTTGCCGCCATGGGCCTTCAGGGCGGCGGCGATGGCCTTGCGCTCCAGTTCGGCCACCTGCTCGGCCAGTGGGCGCAGGTAGCGGCTTTCGTCCTCGGCGTCCGCGGCGTGGCCCGGGTCCTGCACCGGGGCGGGCGCGGCAGGCTCCACACCCGCCTCGCGCAGGATGCGTTCGAGCTGGGCGGCGTCGATGGACTGGCCCTCGCCGCGCATCACTGCTTGTTCCAGCACATTGCGCAGCTCGCGGATGTTGCCGCGCCAGGGCTGGCCCGCCAGCAGGGCCATGGCCTCGGGCAGCAGCTCGGGCGGCGGCGTGCCGTTGCGCAGCGCCAGGTCCTCGCCCAGAGCCTCGACCAATGCAGGAATGTCGCCGCGCCGCACCCGCAGCGGCGGCACACGCACGGGCAGCACATGCAGGCGGTAGAACAGGTCCTCGCGGAACTTGCCCTCGCGCACCAGGGCCGCCAAATCACGCGACGTGGCGGCCAGGATGCGCACGTTGAAGGGCACGAGCTTGTTGCTGCCCAGCGGCTCGATCTCGCCCTCTTGCAGCGCCCGCAGGAGCTTGGCCTGCAGGCTTTGCGGCATGTCACCGATTTCGTCGAGGAACAGCGTGCCGCCATCGGCCAGCTTGAACTTGCCGTCGCGCCCCTTGCGATCGGCGCCCGTGTAGGCGCCCGGCGCCACGCCAAAGAACTCGGCTTCGAGCAGCGTGTCGGGCACGGCAGCGATGTTGACGCTGACGAACGGGCCGCTGGCGCGGCTGGATGCGGCGTGGATGGCGTGGGCCAGCAGCTCTTTGCCGGTACCGGTTTCGCCCAGCAGCAGCACGGGGCTGGTGGACTGCGCAGCCCGCCGCGCCTGGCGCTTGACTTCGGCCGCGGCAGGGCTGGAGCCAATGAAACTGGCAAAGGTGTACTTGGACCGCCGCTCGCCATCGCCCGCCACCGCGAGGCTGCGGCGGCGCTGGCTGGCCAGTTCGCGGCGGGCGTCGTCCAGGTCGCGCTGCAGCAGCGCAAACTTGCTGATGAGCGGCTGCAGCGTGGTCTCGGGGTGATCGAACAGCACGATGCCGATGGCGCCGATCACGCGGTCCGCATCGTCGCGCAGCGGGATGCGGCTGACCACAAAGGTACCCGCCTTGTTGGTGAGCAGGTCGATCAGCACGGGCTGGCCGGTTTCCAGCACGCGGCGCATCTGCGTGTTGGGGATCACCTCTTCCACCGTGCGGCCCACGAACTGGTCCAGCGACGAAAAACCCAGGTCTGGCAGAAAGCGCTGGTAGCCCTCGTTCACCCACACAATGCGCCCGCTGCGGTCCACCAGGAACATGCCCTGGCTGACGCTGGAGAACAGCTGGAACATGGAGCGTGCCGCCAGTTCCAGAATGCCCTGGGCATCCAGCGGCAGAGCGGGGGCGTCATCGGTAAGGAGGGGCATGGGCGGATGGTAGCGCGGTGGTGCATGCGGCTCGGCGTCCCTGCCACGGCAACTGTCAGCACAGAGCGTGGCCTTCAACCACTTGCTGCATTATTTATAGCAATAAAGACAGTATTTGCCTAAACCATCAAGCATTTACTGCACATTTTCAGGGGCCTGACGCTCTTCTGCACGCCCCCAGTGCAGCACCACTACCGACGGCGGCTGCACCTGCTGCGCTACCCACAAGGGCTGGTTCATGAGGATGCAGGTCTTGCCGGTGCGGCGGCAGTGGTCCTGCACCCGCCAGTACTGGTCATGGCTGATGCAGCCGGTCTGGCAAATCACCCAGTCCGCGGCCGCCAGGCTGGTATGCAGTGCCATGTCGCTGATGGCAGGGGCCCCTTCCTCGGCGGCGACCGCTTTGTCTGAATCCGCATTCTGGGGCGGGGCAGGCGCCTGCAACGGCGCAGTCGGCGCCGATGCGGCCAGCTTCCATCGCAGGCATTCGCGCGACAAGGCGGTGATGCGCTCGGCCAGCACGGCGATATGGCGGGCCATGGACTGTCGCCGCTGCAGGCCCGGCTGAGCCGCCTGCCACTGCGCCAGCGCGTCTTGCGCCCATGCCAGGCGAGTCTCCCGGATGATCACCGCAGCGCGCAGGCGCACCACCTGTGCCGACAGCGCTTCCAACTGTGCGGCTTGAGCGGCCACCAGCTTGCTGCAACGTTGCTGCGCCTCACCCCATTGCCGGCACAACACCATAAATTCTTGCGGAAGTGAATCCATGCCCCACCTTGCAAATAAGAATTATTCGCATTTTATGGTATCATTTCGGTGTGTTGAGCGAGTCTCCTGGTGGGGAGGAACGGGGACCATAACCCGGTGCCTGGCTTGCGGCAACAACCCAAGCTGCAAACGAAAAAACCGCGCCCTGAAGCGCGGTTTTTTTATGACCCGCGTGCGCCGCGAGTGCGCAAACGCATAGGGCTCTACGCAGACGCCAGCTTGCCTGCAGCCATGCGGCGCATCACGCGCGGAACGATCAACACCAGCGCCACGATCACCACCAGCGTGAGCGACATCGGACGCTGCAGGAAGATCCACCAGCTGCCCTCGCCCAGCGCCACGGCATTACGCATCTGCGCCTCGGCCAAGGGGCCCAGGATCATGCCCACCACCACTGGCGCGGTCGGAAAGTCGAAGCGGCGCATCAACACCCCCAGGATGCCGATGGCATACAGCAGGAACAGGTCGAACGCGCTCTGGCGCATGCCATAGGCACCCACGGTGGCGAAGATCAGGATGCCCGCGTACAGCTGCGGGCGCGGCACCTTCAGCAGCTTGACCCACAGGCCCACCATCGGCAGGTTCAGCACCAGCAGCATGATGTTGCCGATGTACAGCGAAGCGATCAGCGCCCACACCAACGCGGCGGAACTGCTGAACAGCTGCGGGCCGGGGTTGATGCCGTAGTTCTGGAACGCGCCCAGCAGCACTGCGGTGGTGTTGCTGGTCGGAATGCCCAGGGTCAGCAATGGGATCAGCGCCGCCGTCACGGTGGCGTTGTTGGCCGCCTCAGGGCCAGCCACGCCTTCGATGGCGCCCTTGGTGCCGAACTCCTCCTTGTCCTCCCCTTTCGCGAGCTTCTTTTCCGTGGCGTAGCTCAGGAACGTGGGGATCTCGGTGCCGCCCGCAGGAATGCAACCAAAAGGCGTCCCGATCACCGTGCCGCGCAGCCAGGCGGGCCAGGACCGCTTCCAGTCCCGTGCGGTCATGTGCACACGGCTCATCTTGTTTTGCGTCTCGTTCACGCGGCCTTCGTACATGGCTGCATACAACACCTCCGCCACCGCAAACAGGCCTACAGCGACCAGCACAATGTCGATGCCGTCCAGCAACTCCATCTGGCCAGCGGTGTAGCGCGCCGCCCCCGAAATCTGGTCCATCCCCACGCAGCCCAGCGCAAGGCCTGCAAACAATGCCGTCATGCCGCGCAGGGCGCTCTGCCCGAGCACCGCGCTCACGGTGGTGAAGGCCAGCACCATCAGCATGAAGTACTCGGGCGGGCCCAGCTTGACAGCGAATTCGGCCACGCCCGGCGCGAACAGCGTCACCACCACCGTCGCAATGGTGCCTGCCACGAAAGAGCCGATGGCTGAAGTCGCCAGCGCCGCACCGGCGCGGCCACTCTTGGCCATCTTGTTGCCTTCCATGGCAGTCACCATGCTGGCCGTCTCGCCCGGCGTGTTCAGCAGGATCGAGGTGGTGGACCCTCCATACATGGCGCCGTAGTAGATACCGGCAAAAAAGATCATCGAGGCCGTGACCTCGACCTTGGCGGTAATGGGCAGCAGCATGGCCACGGCCACAGCAGGCCCGATGCCAGGCAGCACGCCCACCGCCGTGCCGAGGGCACAGCCCACCAGCGCCCACAGCAGGTTGGCTGGCGTGATGGCGGTGGCAAAGCCCGCCAGAAGCGCGTCAAAGATTTCCATCAGAACCTCTTCTTGATGTTGTTGTCAGGGGTCATGCCGGGCTGCGGCAGAGGATGCGGGGGCTTTACAGCCAGCCCGTTCCCGTCAGGCCCGGCAGATTGATGGCCAGAAACTGCGTGAAGGCCCAGAACACGGGCGCCGATATCGCCAGCCCGGTCAGCACATCCTTCACCCAGGTACCGATGGAGCCCGCCTGGGGCTGATGCGCCGCCCGGCGCAGGCCCTGCACGGCCAGCACATAGCAGATCGTGCAGCTCACGATGAAGCCCACGGTACCGATCAGCGCCGCGTTGACCAGCAGGCCTGCGGACACCCACACGAAAGAGCCGATGTCGGCCTTGGGGTGTCCGCTGGCCTCGGACATCTCGCGGTAGCCGCCAGTGCGTGCCTCCCAGACCAGCCAGGCTCCGCACACCGCCAATACAACGGCACACAGCCAGGGCAGGAAGTTGGGGCCAACGCCGCCATAGCCCGCACTGCCCGAGATCTGCAATGCACCGAAGGCCATGCCTGCAGCCACGAGCAGCACACCGGCGCCGACGATGGTCTGCGCGCGTACCGATGGAATGGTGCTGCCTTCAGTCATCACACCATCCCGGACTTGACCATGGTGGCCCGCAGGCTGGCGAATTCCTGGTCCACGAAACTGGCGAACGCGTCACCAGCCATCCAGGCGGGCGACCAGTCGTTCTTGGCCAGCGCTTCGCTCCAGGCCTTGCTCTTGGTGGCCTTTTCCACCAGGGCGATGAGCGCATCGCGCTGCGCCTTGTCCAGGCCTGGCGCTCCGTACACGCCGCGCCAGTTGCCGATCTCGACGTTGATGCCCTGCTCCTTGAGCGTGGGCACTTCCACACCCTTGAGGCGCTTGCCCGATGTGACACCGATGGCCCGCATCTTGCCCGCAGCAATGTACTCGGCAAACTCGCTGTAGCCGCTGCCGCCGATGGTGACGTTGCCGCCGAGGACGGCAGCGGTGGCCTCGCCGCCCCCACGGAACGCCACGTAGTTGATCTTCGCAGGGTCCACGCCCACTTCACGGGCGATCATGGCGGCAGCGATGTGCTCGGTGGAGCCGCGCGAACCGCCACCCCACTTCACGCTGCCGGGGTCCTTCTTGAGCTGGTCCACCACGTCCTTCATGGTCTTGAAAGGCGAGTTGGAGGGCAGCACGAACACGTTGTATTCGCTGGTCAGGCGCGCCAGGGGCGTGACCTTGTCCAGGCCCACCGGAGGCTTGCCGGTGATGATGCCGCCGAGCATCACCGCACCCATGACCATGATGGCGTTCGGGTCGCCCTTGCTGCTGTTGACGAACTGGGCCAGGCCAATCGCACCGGCTGCGCCGCCCTTGTTGTCATAGGTGACCGAGCTGGCAACACCCGCGTCCTGCATCGCCTTGCCCAATGCGCGACCGGTGGTGTCCCAGCCTCCACCCGGGTTGGCGGGGATCATCATCTTGATGGCTGATGCCGTCTGGGCCGAGACGGGCAGCGCACCCGCTGCGGCCAGGGCGGCCAGGGATTTCAGAAAGGTATCGCGACGCATGGTGTCTGTCTCCTGATAAGGTTTGCGAACCGCCCGATGATGCGCGCGCTGCCTGTCAAACGGCTGTCCTCAGACTCAGGGAAAACACTCATGCGCCGGGCCCGATAAGACGGTGCTATGGTGCCGCGCATGCAATTGCTCCTCGTAGAAGACGACCCCACCATGCAGGCCACGCTGCACCGCGCGCTGACCCGGCGCGGCATGGAGGTCACGGCCGTGGGCGACGGGCGCGCGGCGCTCAGCCAGTGGACCGCCCTGCAGCCCGACGCGGTCATCCTGGACCTGACCCTGCCTGGCCTGGACGGCCTGCAGGTGCTGCAGCAGGCAAGGTCGCGCGGCCTGCGCACCCCTGTGCTCATCCTGACAG
>DATLGV010000034.1:0-3889 GCA_035540275.1 Acidovorax sp.
GACTTCTCTGGCGGCCTCAGGGATCAGAAATTACTCCTGATTTGATAGCTTACAAGGCAATAAATACAAGCGCCAGAGAGAAAAAAGGCTCTGATTTTGCCTTATGAGGCCTGCCATGGCTCCTGGCGCGGCCACTTCTGCCCTGCACCAGGCCCGTGCGCTGCTCTGGCAGCACCGGTGCGACGCGACCTGCCAGCACGGGGGCCAGCCTGTCTATGGCACTGGCTGGCGGCCTATTCCACCACGGGCAGACGCACGGTCACCGACAGGCCGGGCTCTGCATTGCGCATGTGCAACTGCCCGTCGTGCGCCTGTGCCACCAGGCGGCACAGGTACAAGCCCAGCCCTACGCCACCGGTGGCACGCTGGCGTGCGGTGTCCGGGCGGTAGAACGCCTGGGCCAGGTGGGGCAGGTGCTCGGGGGGCACACCGCGCCCATGGTCGCGCACCTCCAGTTCCAGCACCCTGCCCTCGTCCGCCAGCCGCAGATGCAGCTCGGGCGGGAAGGCGCCCGACTCGCTGTGGCGCAGGCTGTTGTCCAGCAGGTTGCGTAGCAGCAGCCGCAGGCGGGACCGGTCAAGCCGTACTGCGGGCAAGTCCGGCGCTGCATGCAAGGCAATGTCCGCAGCGCCCGCATGGCGGGAGCACAGGTCGGCCACCACTTCGCGCGCCAGCTCGGCCACATCGGTGGGCTCGCGGTGCAGCGCCGCATGGCGGCCCGCGAGGCGCTCGCTTTCCAGCAGGTCGGTGATGAGGCCTGCCATCTCGCCCAGGTCACGCATCAGCGCCAGGCGTTGGGGTTGCACGTCGGCCGTTTCGGGCAGCAGCTCAGTGTTCAGGCGGGCCCGCGTGAGGGGGCTGCGCAGCTCATGGCTCATCGCCAGCAGCAGCGCGCGCTTGGCCTCCAGCATCTGGTGGATGTCATCCCCCATGGTGTTGATGGTCTCGGCCAGCTGGCCCAGCTCGTCCGGCCGGTGGGCATGCCGCACCGGGATGGGCTGGGCAAAGTTGCCGTTGCCAAAGCGCTGCGCACCCTGGCGAATGTCGTCCAGCGGCCGCAGCAGATGCCGCACATACACATAGGCCAGCGCCGTGAGCAGCAGCAGCACGGTGAGCGTGCCCCACGCAATGCGCGGGCGCTTGTCCCAGGACAGCGCGTTCAGCCCGAACTCGATGTGGTGCCCATCGGCCGTCGTGCGGCGCAGCAGGCTGTGGCCGTTCTCGTCGCCGGTCCAGCGGCTTTCCTGGCGGACCTTGTCACTCACCCACTCGGGGTTCTGCTGATCGGGGTGCGAGGCCCAGTGGATCTGCGGGCCATCGATGCGCAAGGTCAGCGGCAGGCGGTTGGCGATTGCCTGCGCGCGCTCAATGCTCGGCGGGCTGCCAATCTCGGCCGCCAAGCGGTCCACATAGTCCATCAACAGCGGCCGTGCGGCCTCGCGCCAACCCACAGACACGGCCTTTTGCACGCCGCCCATGAACGTGACCGCCACGGCCACTGCCAAGGCCATGAAGACCAGCACGAGGCGAATGCGCAGCGAATGCCCCACCGCGTGGCGCGCCCGGCGGTGCCAGGGGCAGTTCGGATCGTGAATGGGAGAACAAACCTTTTTCATGGGGCAGCGCGGCGCAGGGCCAGGGAGTAGCCCACGTTGCGCAGCGTCTTGATGCAGTCCAGCGGCTCCAGCTTTTTGCGCAACCGGCTCACCACGATGTCCACCGCGCGGGTGTACAACTCGGCCTCATGACCGCGCAGCTGGTTCAGGATGTCGTCGCGACTGAAGACCTTGCCAGGCTCGCGCGCCAGCAGATGCAACAGGTCGAACTCCGTGCCGGTCAGTTCCACCACCACACCCTGGCGCTGCACGCTGCGGCGCGCGGCGTCGATGGACAGGCCCTCAAACTCCAGCGAGCCCGCAGCAACACCCTGCCCTGGTGCCCTGCGCCGGCGCAACACCGTCTGCAGGCGCGCCACCAACTCGCGCGGCTCGAAGGGCTTGGGCAGATAGTCGTCCGCCCCCAGTTCCAGCCCCACCACCCGGTCCATCACCTCGCCGCGTGCGGTCAGCATCACGATGGGCAGGTCGCCCTGCTTGCGGATGGTGCGGCACAGCTCGAAGCCGTCCATTTCCGGCAGCATGACGTCGAGGATGGCAGCATCAAACCCGCCCGCCGTGAGCTGGGCCAGGCCCTCGCTGGGCCGAAGGGCGTGCACGAGCTCCAGCTCAAAACGCTGGAAGTAAGTGGCCAGGGGGGCGCCCAACTGCGCGTCGTCGTCAATCAGCAAGATGCGGTGCATGGGCCATTTTCACACCGTCAGGCGCGCTCCCCACGGGTGGGATCGACAGACGTGCCCGCCGCACACAATGCGCGGTGCCGTACGATAAGCCGGCGCAAACGCCCCTGCGCACCGGCATGGAGCGCGTCAAAATGGTCGGCAGCCGCCAGCAAGGCGGGCAGCGTGTGGGCCGCCACCGAGGGCTGGCGGGCCACCAGGCCCATGGCATGCTCGCGGTCAAAGCGCGGCCCCCAGACCAGCGACATCAGCTCATCATGGGGCTCCGGCATGCCCGACAGCAGCGCAGGTCCGTGCACACGAACGCCCTGCGCGAGGCGGTGGATAGGTTCCAGCGTGGGTGACATGCAATGCTCCTCGTCCATTAGCCGCGGGCCATCCAGCCCTTGCGCCGCTGCATCAGCTCGCGCACTTTTTGCTGCTGGTCCGGGTTCAGGCTGTCATAGAAGTCGGCCATCGCATCGACCACTGCCGGGCTGTGGGCCTGCACCGCACGCGTCTTGTCTTCGAGCAGGGACTGCGCCCGCGCCCGATCAAACTTGTCGCCCGCCACAATGGCCTGCACCTCGGCACGGGGGTCTGCCGTCTTGCCGATGAATGCCGCGCGCTGGGCCTCCAACTGATCGGCCAGTGCATTGAGTTTGCTCTTTTGCGCCTCGTTCAGGTCCAGCTTGCTGCTCACCCGGTCCACCATCTTGCCGCGCACTTCCGCCATCTTTTCTGCAGTCATCAGGCCCCTCTGGTGGTGGCCGCTGGAGCAGGCCGTCAGCCCACCCACCGCGATGGACGCACCAAAAATGCCCATCAGCGTTTTCTTGATCCAGGGTTTCATGAGGCAGTCCTTTCAAAGACGGTATGGAACATGACCCTGATGGTGCCGACAGCGGCCTGGACCGTCGTCTCGACCCAGTTTCGGTTTATTTCATTTTGTTTCTTGGCAGACCGGGCGAGATACGCTGACTTGCGCCCACGAAATAGCGGAGCGAGCAAGCAGCCTGGCGGTATCGGCATCGGCATCGCGGGGTGGACCACACTGCGAAACGCCCAGATGCGAGAGGTCAACGACTGCCGACATTCACGCTTGACATTCTTGTCGCGTGAAGGCCTATTATCTTTACAAGGTCCCGAGCTATTTAGTTGCCCCTCCGGGAGAGCACCATGAACCACTCCGACACTGAGCATTCGGACGCAGCAAAGCCCGCCGTTGGCGCTACCAGGTTGATCGGAGCAGCGATCATGCTGGCGTTCATCGGCGCCTTCTTTCTGCTCAGAGAGCACTGGTCACACATTGCAGGCTATTGGCCCTATCTGTTTTTGCTGGCGTGTCCGCTGATGCATCTTTTCCACGGACATCGGGGCCACGGCTCGCACGGCGGCGGCTCCAGCCCCAAGTAACCCCACGCTGCGCACCCCATGCATCCATCGGAGTTTGATCCATGTCGTCTCCAACGCCGCACGAGCACGCCCACCACGAACACCCGCATCACCACGGACAACATCAAGATCCGGCCCCGCCGTCCCCGGGACTCACGGATCCCGTGTGCGGCATGGGGGTGACGGAACAGTCCCCCCATTCTGCGGAGCATGCAGGAC
>DATLGV010000035.1:0-3179 GCA_035540275.1 Acidovorax sp.
CGCCCACCTTGGTCATGAGCGCAAACAGCGCACCCACGGGCGCGGTGGCCGCGCTGTAGGCGGGTACCAGCCAGAAGTTGAGCGGCCACCGCGCCCGTGGGTGCGCTGTTTGCGCTCATGACCAAGGTGGGCGTGTACAGCGTGCTGCGGCTGTGGACACTGCTGTTCGGCGCCGAGGCGGGTGAATCCGCGCTGTTCGGCGGCCAGTGGCTCATTGGCGGCGGTATGCTGACCATGGCGTTTGGTGCCATTGGCATGCTGGGATCGCAGCGCCTGGGGCATCTGGCCGGGTTCAGCGCCGTGTTGTCATCGGGCACGCTGCTGGCCGCTGTGGGCTTCGGGCAAAACCTGCTCACCAGCGGGCTGCTGTACTACCTGCTCAGCTCCACGCTGGCTGTGAGTGCATTGTTCCTGCTCACCGACCTGATTGACCGCTGGCGCAATGACGGAGCCAACCTCGCGCCGTACGAGCAGACCGACGACGCGCCCTTTCTGTCGGCCGACCTGGTGCCCACCGAGGGCATGAACCTGGACGACAAGGAACAGGCACTGATCGGCCAGGTCATCCCCGCCGCCGCGGCCTTTCTGGGCCTGGCGTTCGTGGCCTGCACGCTGGTCATTGCGGGCCTGCCGCCCCTGCCCGGTTTTGTGGGCAAGTTCGCCATGGTCCATGCACTGCTCAACCCGCTGGGGCTGGGCGCGGCCCAGGGCATTCGCCTGGGCGCTGCGGGCTGGATGCTGGTGGCGCTGCTGGTGGGCTCGGGGCTGCTGGCGCTGCTGGCACTCACGCGCGCGGGCATTCGCCACTTCTGGTCGGCCCAGGGCCGGGCATCCCCGCAGCTCCTGGTGCTGGAGGGGTTGCCCATTGCCCTCCTGCTGCTGGCCTGCGTGGCGCTGGTTTGGCAGGCTGGGGCAGTGATGCGCTACACCCAGGCCACGGCCGATGCCCTGCATGCGCCCGCCACCTATGTGCGCGCGGTGATGACCGCTGCGCCCGTCGCGCCTTCGCCTGCGGCAACGACTGAAACCATGCCATCAGGGGACAAGCCATGACCTCGCCCCGCCACTCAACCGCCACCCACGTACCCGCAACGCCGCCACGCCCCCATCTGCTGGGGCGCCTGGTGCCTGCACCGCTGCTCTCGCTGGCGCTGCTGGGCTTGTGGCTGCTGCTCAACCGCAGCCTGAGCGCAGGCCACCTCGTGCTGGGCACCGTGGTGGCATTGGCGATCCCGCTGCTCACCGCCGGGCTGCGGCCCCTGCCCGTGCGCATCCGCAAGCCGGGCACCGTCTTGCGCCTGGCGCTCACGGTGGTGGCAGACACCACCCGGTCCAACCTGGCCGTGGCCCGTCTGCTGCTGGCGCCCGGCCGCAGGCGCCACCCTGCGGGTTTTGTGCACATCCCGCTGGACGTGCGGGACCCCAACGCACTGGCCGTGCTGGCGATGATCGTGTGCATCACGCCCGGCACCGCGTGGGCCGAGATTTCGCTGGACCGCAGCATGCTGCTGCTGCACGTGCTGGAGCTGGACGACCCGGCCACGGTGATCGCTGACGTGAAGCAGCGCTACGAGGCCCCCTTGATGGAGATTTTTGAATGACCCCCGTGCTGGACTGGGCCCTGCCGGCCGCCCTGCTCATGCTCGCGCTGGCCATGGGCTGTGCGTTGATCCGACTGCTCAAGGGCCCGTCCGCGCAAGACCGCGTGCTGGCGCTGGACTGCATGTACCTGAGCGGCATGCTGGTGATGCTGGTGCTGGGCCTGCTCTACGGCAGCAAAAACTACTTCGAGGCCGCACTGCTGCTGGCGCTGTTCAGCTTTGTCGGCTCCATGGCCATGGCCAAGTTTTTGCTGCGCGGCGAGGTGATCGAATGACCGAGGCCGCCACCACCGCCACCGCGGTTCTTCCGCTGTGGCTGGAAATCATCGTGGCCGTGCTGGTGCTGGCCGGTGCTGCCCTGGCCCTGCTGGGCTCCATCGGACTGCTGCGGCTGCCCACGTTTTTTGAACGGGTACACGCCCCCTCCATCATCGCCACGCTGGGCTGCTGGCTGATCATGCACGGCACCGTGCTGTACTTCTCGGTGGCCGACCGCAGCCTGGCGCTGCATGCGCTGCTGATCGCCGTGTTCGTGGCGATCACGGTGCCCATCATGTCGATCTTTCTGATGCGCGCGGCGCTGTTCCGCGCACGGCAGGCCGGGCGCGATGTGCCGCCCAGCCTGAGCCAGCCCAAGGTGGATGGCAGCGCAGAAGCCAAAGACTCCTGATCAATTACTCCTGATTTGATAGCTGCAGGCGCATATGAAACATGCGCCTGCAGCATTTTTGGCTCTTATTTTGCCCCTGGCACGCCAAATCCGCCGCCACCGGGGGTGTGAATCTCGAACACATCGCCCGGCGCCATCTCGGCCTGGCCAATGTGGTCCAGCAGCTCCACCCGGCCATCGCTGCGCACCACCTTGTTGATGCCCACGGCCCCCGGCTGACCACCCGCCATGCCAAACGCGCCATGGTGGCGGCCGTTGGACAAGATGCTGGCCGTCATCGGCTCGAGGAAGCGCACACGGCGAATGCCGCCATCGCCACCCTTGTACTGCCCCGCCCCACCCGAGCCCTTGCGGATGGCATAGCCCTCCAGCCGCACCGGAAAGCGGAACTCCAGCACCTCGGGGTCCGTGAGGCGCGAGTTGGTCATGTGGCACTGCACGACGCTGGTGCCATCAAAGCCGCCCACCAGCTGCCCCTTGGCGTCCCACACCCCACCCGCGCCGCTGCCGCCCGAGATGGTCTCGTAGTACTGGTAGCGCGTGCTGCCAAAGGTGAAATTGTTCATGGTGCACTGCCCCGCCGCCATCAGGCCCAAAGCGCCATACAGCGCATTGGTGATGCAGGTGGATGTCTCCACATTGCCCGCCACCACCGAGGCCGGTGGGTTGGGGTTGAGCATGCTCCCCGGCGGGATGATGACGTTCAGCGGCTTGAGGCATCCGGCGTTCAGCGGAATGTCGTCATCCACCAGCGTGCGGAACACATACAGCACCGCCGCCATGCACACCGCCGTGGGCGCGTTGAAGTTGTTCGTCTGCTGCGGGCTGGTGCCGGTGAAGTCGATGGTGGCGCTGCGGCTTTGCGCATCCACCTTCACGGCCACGCTGATCTGCGCGCCGTTGTCCAG
>DATLGV010000036.1:0-2148 GCA_035540275.1 Acidovorax sp.
TCCCAGAACTTCTTGCTCACGATCACGGCCTGGGGGTTGTACATGTGGCGCGTGACGGTGAGGTACTTCTGCACCTCCGCAAACTTGGACGACAGGATGGTGGAGAACGGGTTCTCCTGACCGTCCACGGCCTTTTGCTCCATGGCGGTGTACAGCTCGGGGAAGGGCATGGGCACGGCGTTGGCGCCCAGCGCGTTGAACAGGTCGATGTAGATCGGCGACTGGATCACGCGGATCTTGAGGCCCGCAATGTCCTCGGCCTTGGTGATGGGGCGCTTGCTGTTGGTGAGATTGCGAAAGCCCAGCTCCCAGTAGCCCAGGCCCACCAGGTTCTTGGCCGAGAGCTTGTCGAGCAGCTTCTTGCCGAAGGGGCCATCGGTCACGGCGTCGGCCTCTTGGGGCGTGGCAAACAGGAAGGGGAAGTCGTAAATGCCGAACTCCTTGGCCTGGGCCGACAGGATGCCGGCGTTCAGCACCGTCATCTCCACCGTGCCGCCTTGCAGTGCCGACACGGTCTGCAGGTCGCCGCCCAGCGTGCCGCCGGGGAAGAGCTTGACGGCGATGCGACCATTGGTCTTGGCAGCCACCAGGTCGGCAAATTTTTGCGCGCCCTGGGCCTGCGGGTGGTCCTTCTGGTTCTGGAAGGCGAACTTGATGGTGCGCTCCTGGGCGTGGGCCGCAGGCAGCAGCGAGGCCGCGATCAAGGCGGTGGCCAGCAGGGTCTTGAACAGTTTCATGGCAATGTCTCCTTGGGTTTGTGGCAGGCAGAAACAGAACGCGCAGGGTGGCCAGTCAGCCGCCCAACCAGCGCAGGGGCACGGTGACGATGGACGGGAACAGCACCAGCAGGAACATCACGGCCAGCTGTGCCAGCACGAACGGGCTCACCCCGCGCGTGACCTGCGACATGGACATGCGCCCCACCCCGGCCACCACGTTGAGCACCGTGCCCACGGGCGGCGTGATGAGACCGATGGCGTTGTTGATGATGAACAGCACGCCGAAATACACCGGGTCGATGCCTGCGGCCTTGACCACGGGCATGAGCACGGGTGTCAGGATGAGGATGGTGGGCGTCATGTCCATGGCCGTACCCACCACCATGACCAGCACCATGATGGCGATCAGCAGCAGGGTCTGGTTGCCCATGAAGGGCTGCAGCATGTCGATCACCTTGGAGGGGAGGTCTGCCACGGTGATGAGCCAGGCAGACACCATGGCGGCCGCTACCAGGAACATCACCACGGCGCTGGTCCGTGCTGCCGTCTGGAAGATCTCGGCCAGCTGGCGCAGGCTCAGCTCGCGGTACACCACCATGGCGACAAACAGCGAGTACACGGCGGCCACCACGGCGGCTTCGGTGGGTGTGAACACGCCCATGCGCAGGCCGACCAGGATGATGATGGGCAGGCCCAGGGCCCACACGGCTTCGCGCAGCGCCAGCAGCAGTTCGGCGCGGGTTGCGCGCTTCGGCGGCGCCACGTTCTCGCGCCGCACCAGCCACCACCATGTCACGGCCAGCGACAGCCCCAGGAGCACGCCCGGGACAATGCCCGCCAGGAACAGCTTGCTGATCGACACGTTGGCGGCCACACCGAAGATCACGAAGCCGATGGAGGGCGGGATGACCGGCGCAATGATCCCGGCAGAGGCAATCAGGCCCGCCGAGCGCTCCTTGTTGTGCCCCGCAGCCACCATCATCGGCAGCAGCAGCGACGCCAGTGCGGCCGCATCGGCCACGGCCGATCCCGATACGGCCGCCAGGATCACGGCCGCCATGATGGCGACATAGCCCAGGCCACCGGGCACATGGCCCACCACGGCGAGTGCCAGTTTCACGATGCGCTTGGACAGGCCGCCCACGTTCATGATCTCGCCCGCCAGCATGAAAAAGGGCACGGCCAGCAACGGGAAGCTGTCTGCACCATTGATCACGTTCTGCGCCAGGATCTGTGCGTCGAACAGGTCCAGGTGCCACATCAGCGCCACGCCGCTGATGAGCAGCGCGAACGCGATCGGAATGCCGATCGCCATCGCGAGCAGCAGGGAGCCAAGGAAGATGGTGACGGTCATGGTGGGCGGTCCGGTGCGAAGGGGATAGGGTCAGCGGCGGGGGCCGGCAGAAGGCGGGTTGGCGCGGGCATCCTC
>DATLGV010000037.1:0-7668 GCA_035540275.1 Acidovorax sp.
GCATACGGCCAGGGTTTTGCTATTTTTTAGATAGCTATTGGCGCATATTGCACTAGCGCTTGCGGTGAATTCGGTCAATGTAGCCTGCACATCTGCCGCAGTGGCCTGCGCAAAGGGCTGCAGGTGTGCGGCCAGCCAGGCGGGGTTGAACAGATCGCGGCCTGTGCTCTTGGGGGGCGCCTTGTGCAGGTACGGCTCCTGCAGCAACGCGGCCAGCAGGTCCGGCAGCACCTGTCCAGTGGCGGCCCAGGCACCGTCCTTGTCAAACGGCTGGCCCGTGTGCTGCTGGCACCAGTGGTCCATGAGGGCGTTGCCCGGGCCGCAGTCAAAGCCCAGCACGCTGCCATCTGCCCCCAGCACGCTGAGGTTGGAGATGCCGCCGATGTTCAGCACCAGCACCGTCTCGCCGGGCTGCCCGAACACGCCCTGGTGGAAGGCGGGCACCAGCGGCGCACCCTGGCCGCCTGCGGCCACGTCGCGGCTGCGCAGGTCGGCCACTACGGTGATGCCCGCCAGCTCGGCCAGCAGGGCGGGGTTGCCCAGTTGCAGCGTGTAGCCCGTGCCGTCAAATTCCTGGGGGCGGTGCCGCACGGTTTGCCCGTGGGCACCTATCGCCCGGATGGCGCTTGTCGGGTGGCCGCTGCGCTGCAGCAGAGTGTGCACCACCTCGGCGTAGGCCCGTGATAGCCCATTGCCCGCTAGCGCGGCACGGTGCAGTTCGTTGTCGCCGGGGGTGTTGAGGGCCAGCAGCTCGGCGCGCAGTGCGGGGGCAAAGGTGGCGCTGGCGTGGTGCGTGACCCGCAGGCGCGGGCCTGAGAAATCGGCCAGCACCCCGTCGATCCCGTCGAGCGAGGTGCCCGACATCAGGCCGATGTACAGATCGGACATGGCCTGGCGGGTGGCTGCGGGAGGTGCAGGCGGGCGATCAGTCTGCGCTGGCCTGCTCGATGAGCGCGGCCGCGTTCAGCTGAACGCGCATGTTGGCAGCGAGGCGGTCAAACGCAGGGCGGGCTGCTGTGGACACCGGTGCGGCGGCTTCGCTCTGGGCGACGATGGTCATCGGGTCCTGGTGCACGCCATTGACGCGGAACTCGAAGTGCAGGTGCGGGCCCGTGGCCCAGCCGGTGGCGCCCACGGCGCCCAGCGTCTGGCCTTGTTCGACCGACTGGCCCTGGCGCACGTCGATGCGGCTCAGGTGGGCATACACCGTGACGTGCTGGTTGCGGTGCTTGATGAACACCACGTTGCCGTAGCCGTTCTGCACGCCCGCAAACTCCACCACGCCATCACCCACGGTGCGCACGGCGGTGCCTGTGGGGGCTGCAAAGTCGGTGCCCAGGTGGGCGCGCCAGGTTTGCAGGATGGGGTGCAGGCGCATCTTGAAGCCGCTGGTCACGCGCGAGAACTCGACCGGCGAGGTCAGGTACGCGCGGCGCATGCTTTCACCGTCCAGCGTGTAGTACGCGCCCTTGCTGGCGTTGGGCTCCTGGAACCAGATGGCTTGGTGGGTCTTGCCGTTGTTGACGAACTCGGCGCTCAGCACGCGGCCGCTGGACAGGGGCTCGCCGTCGGCTTCCAGGGTTTCGTACACCACCGAGAAGCGGTCGCCCTTGCGCAGCGAGCGGCGGAAGTCGATATTGCCCGAGAACAGTTCGGCCACCTGCACGGCCACGGCGTCGGGGATGTTCGACGCGTCGGTGGCGGCAAACAGCGAGCTGTGGATGATGCCGCCCGCCAGACGGCTGTTGGTCGTCATCTTGGCGGTTTCGATGCGGGTCGCAAATTGGTTGTCGCCCTTGCGCTCGACGATCAGGCGGCGGAAGTTGCCGCTGTCGTCCGGCACCCAGCGCACCGTCAGGCGGATCAGACGGTGGTCGTCGGTGGTTTCGGCCGACACGATGCGGCCGGTGCGGCCCAGCACGTTCTGGCGCACCGGCGTGTCGCTGCGCATGAAGGCAGCGGCGGCCGGGTCGGCCACGCCCATGCGCTGCAGCAGCGACTCGGGGGTGTCACTGCTGCGCACCTGTTCGGAGCGGAACAGCGAAAAGCTGGGCGCATCGAGCTGGCCCAGCACCAGGTTCTCGGCCAGCGATTCGACCGGGTAGTTCACCATGCGCACCGGCAGCTCGGCCGGGTCGGGTGCAAAGGAGGCCACGGCAAATGCGCCGCCGCCGCCCGTCAGCAAAATGGCTGCGACGGCGGCGGTGATGCGTTTGGGGTGTTGCTGGATTGTGCGGGACAGCCGGTCAAGCAAAGCGATGCTGGCGGTGCGGACCGTAGTGAGGCCGTGAATCAAAGGTCTATCCCCAGGGTGATTGCGGTTCCGTGGCACACCCCCGGTGTGAATGCGGGCGGGGCCAGGAGCACAGACTGTCAGGCTGCAGCCATTCGACAGGTTGTTGAAAAACAGGTCGAAACGGCGGGCCCACTAGAATCCGCCTCTGCAATGTGGGCTGAAGTATAGCGGTGCATGCTGTCTAGACATCCCAAAAAACCCTTATGAATCAATCTGCTGTTACAACAACCCCGGTCTCTGATGGTGTAAGACAAGCCCTCGAAATCTCGCTGCGCGGCGTGCAAGAGCTGCTGCCACAGGACGAATGGGTCAAGAAGCTGGCGCGCTCGGAGGCTACGGGCCAGCCGCTGCGCATCAAGCTGGGCCTGGACCCCACGGCCCCCGACATCCACATCGGCCACACGGTGGTGCTGAACAAGATGCGGCAACTGCAAGATCTGGGCCACCAAGTCATCTTTCTGATCGGCGACTTCACCAGCCTGATCGGCGACCCCTCGGGCCGCAACAGCACGCGCCCGCCGCTCACGCCCGAGCAGATCAAGGTGAATGCCGAGACCTACTACAAGCAGGCCAGCCTGGTGCTGGACCCGGCCCGCACCGAGATCCGCTACAACAGCGAATGGAGCGAGCCCCTGGGCGCCACCGGAATGATCCAGCTGGCTGCCAAGTACACCGTGGCACGCATGATGGAGCGCGACGACTTCCACAAGCGCTTCACCTCCGGCCAGTCCATCAGCGTGCACGAGTTTCTGTACCCGCTGATGCAGGGCTATGACTCCGTGGCCTTGAAGAGCGACCTGGAGCTGGGCGGCACGGACCAGAAGTTCAACCTGCTCATGGGCCGCCACCTGCAGCAGGAATACGGCCAGGAGCCGCAGTGCGTGCTCACCATGCCGCTGCTGGTCGGCCTGGACGGCGTGGACAAGATGTCCAAGTCCAAGAACAACTACATCGGCATTGCCGAGGACGCCAACACCATGTTCGCCAAGGTGCTGTCGATCAGCGACACCCTGATGTGGGACTGGTTCACCCTGCTGTCGTTCAAGAGCCTGGCCGAGATCGCCGCTCTCAAGGCCGAGGTGGAAGGCGGGCGCAACCCCAAGGACGCCAAGGTGATGCTGGCCAAGGAGATCACCACGCGCTTCCACAGTGCCGCAGCGGCTGATGCGGCGGAGCAGGACTTCATCAACCGCAGCAAGGGCGGCGTGCCCGATGAGATCCCTGAGGTGAGCCTGTCGGGCGCGCCGCTGGGCATTGGTGCGCTGCTCAAGCAGGCCAATCTGGCCCCCTCGACCAGCGAGGCCAACCGCCTGATCGACGGCGGCGGCGTGCGCGTGGAAGGCAGCGTGGTCAGCGACAAGGGTCTGAAGCTCGACGCCGGCACCTACGTGGTGCAGGTGGGCAAGCGCAAGTTTGCACGGGTGACTTTGGCCTGATTCAAAGCAAAATTAGCCTCTAGCGCGGGATGAATATGCGCTGGCAGCTATCAAAATGAAAGCGCTGGGGCCGCAAGGCCCAGCGCTTTTTTCATGAGCCGTCCAGGTTGTCGTTCAGGTCCGGGTCGGGCACATCGCCAATCGCCTGGCGGGTGGCCTCGGCCTGCACCTGCAGCCAGGCGCAGAAGGCCTTGATCTCCGGCCGCTGCGCGCTGCGCGGCCCCACCATGAGCCAGTAGGCCAGGGGCGAGTCGATGCGGTGGCCGGGCAGCACCTCCACCAGATCGCCTGCGGCCAGCGCATCGGCAATCAGCGGCATGCGCGCCAGCGCCAGGCCCTGGCCGGCCAGCGCGGCCTGCACGATCTGGTGGGCGTAGTTGAAGTACAGCCAGCGCTGGGGCTGCAGCTTGGTCAGGTCGCGGGTGTCGAACCAGCGGCGCCAGCTCAGGTATTCCAGGTAGTGCGTGCGGTGGGCGTCGCCCGCTTCGATCAGGGTGAACTGCGCCACATCGGCGGGGGTGCGCAGCGGTTTGCCGCTCTTGAGCAGCCAGGGGCTGGCCACCACGGCCAGTTGCTCGCCAAACAGGCGGATGCCGCCCTGCGTGGCCCCGGCGGGCATGGCATAGCGCAAGGCCAGGTCCACGTCCGATGTTTCCAGGTCCACCTGCACATCGCTTGCATCAATGCGGATGTCGATACCCGGGTTGTCGCGCTGGAACTCCTCCATGCGCGGGATCAGCCACATCGATGCAAAGCTGGCCCAGGTGGTGATGGCCACGCTGCGTCGCCCGGCCGTCTGGCGCACCAGGCGCACGGCGGCGTCCATGCGCTCCAGCGCCGGGCCCACGGCGCGCTGCAACTGCGCGCCCGCGCTGGTCAGCTCCACCGCGCGCGTGTGGCGCAGGAACAGGGGCACGCCCACTTCTTCTTCCAGTGCCTGGATCTGGCGGCTCACGGCCGACTGGGTGAGGGCCAGCTCGTCGGCCGCCGCGCGGAAGTTGAGGTGCTTGGCCACGGCCAGAAACGCGCGCCAGTGCCCTGTGGCCACGGGCCGGGTGCGCAAGACGGCGGGAGAGTATTCGGCAGTGGTCATGGCGGCATTCCTGCAAAGGATGATTCATGCGTCGATGGAATGAATAGCGTACCGCGTTTTCATTGGACTGTGTGCGGTGCAAGGCGCACCATTCAGGCTCCTCATCACGTTTTACCGAATCCAAGGAGCCTGTCATGTCCGCCCGCAACGTTCTGGAATCGCAACAATCCGTCCACGCCGCCACGGCTGGCCGTCGCGCGGCCGGTTGCTGGAAACTGGCCACAGGCCAGGCCCTGTCCTTGCGCCCGGACACCCATGGCGTGCTGCAGATCGCCCAGGGGCGGGCGTGGGTCACCTTGCGCGGTGCACGGGCAGACCTGCCAGGCGCCGTGGTGGACCATGTGCTGCAGCCCGGCGAACAGTTGACCGTTGCGCCGGGGCAGCATGTGGTGATGGAGGCCTGGAGCGGTTCCGGCTACGCGGAGCCGGTGGCTTTCCGCTGGGACGTCCTGGCAGCCCCCGCTCTGGCGCAGCCCGCCAGCACGGCCGCCAGGGATTGGGAATGTGGCGTCGTGCAGCCGCTGCGCGATCTGGGCCAGTCGCTAGGGCAGGGCGGACGGGCCTTGGGCACGGCGCTGGCGGGCGTGGCGGGCGCGGGCGGCCGGTTTGCCGTCGGCCTCGCCCGGTTTGCTCTGTTTCGGATAGCAGCGCCGCTACAGCGCAGGCCTGTGTGAACAGCTCATGCAGGAAAAGCATCAATCCGTGCCGTGCTTTTCATTGGACGTTGTTCTGCAACCGGCGCACCATACGGTCATATTAGGGTTAACCCGGAGAAAGCCATGACAACCTCTCACGTTCTTCATCTGTTTGCATCTTCCCGCGCCACGGGCGCTGCCGCCGGTGAGGCGGGGCAGGTGGCCGCAGGCGCCGCCGTCACCCTGGCCCCCAAGGCCGCGATGACCCTGCGCATCGCCGAAGGCCAGGCCTGGGTCACGCTGGGCCAGGGCCTGGGCGGTGGCAGCGATCTGGTCCTGTGCGCGGGGCAGTCGCTGCCCGTGGCAGCAGGCCAGTCGGTGGTGGTCGAACCGCTGAACGGCCGCCGCCTGCAATACCGCTGGGTGCGTGGCGATGCCGCCGATGCACGTCCTGCCGCCTGGTGGCGCCGTGCGTCGGTGGGCAATGGGGCGCCTGCCTGGGGCGACGCCTGCTGCGCCTGATGATCGGACCGGGTGGTGGCTTGCCGGTGGCCGTCGGCTCCACTGCCCCATCGGCACCTGGATACGGCACCGCCGGACCGGGGCTGCGTGATCGGTGGCGGCAGGGGCAGGCGGCGGGTCAGAGCATCAACTCGCCGCGCACCGTCTCGAAGGCGGCAAGGGCTGCGTCCCCGTCCAGCAGCTCCATGCGTGCCAGCGCATCCACATCTTCCACCGTGCTGAAGGCCAGGCTGAACTGCTGAAAGCGCCGCCCCGCCAGGGGGCCATGGTGCAGCACCTCGATGTGCATGTGGCGGGGGTCGTTGCGGATGCGTTCAACGAGCTTGAGCACGGCCTTTTTCGGGCCCTCCAGCTGCTGGCAAAAGCGCTGCCCGTCAAAGATCAGCAAGCCCGTGATGTCCAGCTCCGCGTTCACAAGGCGTGCGCGCCCCGCAATCTCGGCCACCACGCTCAGCGGTTGCTCGGGGCCGAGGGTGCTCACGTAGAGGACCTCGTAAAGGGCAGGGGGGTGGTGCATAGATGCAGTCCAATGTAGGCGGCACAGAGCCCCCGTGCAATGTCAAAAGACATAGAGGCGGCAGCGTTGCTTCTGGTGCGCTGTGCGCTTGCAACGCGATATGTATCGGTGCGTTCGGTACCTAAAATCGCTTCCTCATGAACGCCACCTTGCCCGCCAATGTCTGCCCGCCGGCCTGCCGCGATTGCCGGCTGCGCAAGACCGGGGCCTTCACCGCCGTGAAGCCGGAGGTGCTGGACTTCATCCAGGGCTTTCGCAGCGAGACCATGGCGGTGGAAGCCGGCGGCGCGCTGGTGCGCGAGAACCAGACCAACGCCAAGCTGTTCACGCTGTATGCGGGCTGGGCGTTTCGCTACAAGACGCTGAGCGACGGGCGCCGCCAGATCCTCAACTTCTTGCTGCCTGGCGATCTGGTCGGGCTGCAGCAGGAGTTTGGCGAGGTGTCGGCCCACGGCATCGAGGCGCTGACAGACTGCTCGCTGTGCGTGTTCCAGAACGACAGCCTGTGGGCGCTGTTCCGCGAACACCCGCGCCTGGGCTACGACATCACCTGGCTGTCGGCACACGAAGAGGGCCATGTGGACGACAACCTGCTCACCGCCGGCCGCCGCAACGCGACCGAGCGCGTGGCCATGCTGCTGATGCACCTGTACCGGCGGCTGGACCGCATCGGGCTGGTGGAGGATGGTTCGGTGGGCTTTCCGCTCAACCAGCAGCACATTGCCGATGCGCTCGGGCTGTCGCTGGTGCACACCAACAAGACGCTGCGGCGCCTGGCCCAGTTGGGCCTGCACGAGCTGAAAAACGGGCGGCTGCGCCTGCTCAACACCCGCGCGCTGGCGCGCATTGCCGAGTACTACGACACACCGCCCCGGCTGATGCCGCTGTTGTAGCGCCAGGTTTTGGTTCAAATAGGCTGCAAGCGCTAGTCAATCATGCGCTGGAAGCTATTATTTATGTAGCATTTTGCGCCCCGTGGGCCGCAGCCGATAATCCACGCAACGCCCGCGCGCCGGGCTTGTGCTGCGCAACCCCCTTCCATTTTCATGACCCCAATCGACATCCTCATCATGGCGGCCGGCAAAGGCACGCGCATGAAAAGCCGCATCCCCAAAGTGCTGCAGCGCCTGGCCGGGCGCCCGCTGCTGCACCATGTGCTGGACCAGGCC
>DATLGV010000038.1:0-5330 GCA_035540275.1 Acidovorax sp.
GGTACATGCCCAGGGTGAGGTGTTGGATGTGGATGCGCTTGAGCATGGCAGTGACCCGGGACTCGAAAACACGCCCTGATCGGACGTGCGCAATGGTAACCATGGTAGCCTTTTCGGGCCCTGACTTTCGCTCGTTTTCCCTAGCCATTCGCTTCCCATGCCCACCTCCCCAGTCCCCGCCACCAGCACTGCGCCTGTTGCCGCCCCGGCGGTGCGCAGCCAGGGGGCTGCCTCGGCGGCACAAAAGGCGCTGCAAAAGCTGGGGCTGCGCCGCGACATCGACCTGGCGCTGCACCTGCCTTTGCGCTACGAGGACGAGACCCGCATCACCCCGCTGGCCAACGCACGCGACGGGCAGATGGTGCAGATCGAGGCCACGGTCACGGCCAGCGAGGTGCAGCTGCGCCCGCGCCGCATGCTCAAGGTGCAGGTGGACGACGGCACGGGCACTTGCGATCTGACGTTCTTCAGCTTCTACCCCTCGCACCAGAAGACCCTGGCCGTGGGTGCGCGCCTGCGCATCCGGGGCGAGGTCAAGGGGGGCTTCTGGGGGCGGCAGATGCTGCACCCGGCCTTTCGCCTGGCCGGGGGGGAGCTGCCTGCAGCACTGACGCCGGTGTACCCCACCACGGCAGGGCTGCCCCAGCCCTACCTGCGCCGCGCTGTGGTCCGTGCATTGACCCGGGTGGATTTGTCGGACACGCTGCCGCCGGGGGCCGAGCCGCCGTGGGCGCGGTTTCATGGTCAGAACGGCCTGCACCGCGCATTCAGCTTGCGCGAGGCGCTCATTTTTTTGCACCACCCCGCGCCGGATGTGGCGTTGTCCACGCTGGAAGACCACAGCCACCCCGCCTGGCAGCGCCTGAAGGCCGAAGAGCTGCTGGCCCAGCAGCTGTCGCAGCAGCAGTCGCGGCGCGAACGCGACATGCTGCGTGCCCCGGTGCTGCGGCCCCGGCCCCGCGCTGAGGGCGGCTTGCCGTTGCATGAACAGCTGATGGCCGTGCTGCCGTTCGACCTCACGGCGGCCCAGCGCAGGGTGGGCGAAGAAATCGCGGCCGACCTGGCCCGCCAGGTGCCCATGCACCGCCTGCTGCAGGGCGACGTGGGCTCGGGCAAGACGGTGGTGTCGGCCCTGGCCGCCTGCCTGGCCATGGACGCGGGCTGGCAATGTGCGTTGATGGCGCCCACCGAAATCCTGGCCGAGCAGCATTTCGCCAAGATGATCGGCTGGCTCGAACCCCTGCTGGCAGCGCGCGGGCGCAAGGTCGCCTGGCTGGTGGGCGGGCAGAAGAAAAAGGAGCGCACCGCCATGCTGGCCCTGGTGGAAAGCGGCGAGGCTGCGCTGGTGGTGGGCACGCACGCCGTCATCCAGGAACAGGTGCGCTTCAAGAACCTGGCGCTGGCCATCATTGACGAGCAGCACCGCTTTGGCGTGGCGCAGCGGCTGGAACTGCGCCGCAAATTGGCTGAGCACGGCATGGAGCCTCACATGCTGATGATGAGCGCCACGCCCATCCCGCGCACCTTGGCCATGAGCTACTACGCCGACCTGGATGTGTCCGTCATCGACGAGCTGCCCCCGGGCCGCACGCCCATCGTCACCAAGTTGATTGCCGACAGCCGCAAGGACGAGGTCATCGAGCGCATTGGCGCGCAGGTGGAGGCCGGCCGGCAGGTGTACTGGGTGTGCCCGCTGATCGAAGAGAGCGAGGCGCTGGACCTCAGCAACGCCACGGCCACGCACGCCGACCTGAGCGAGGCCCTGCCCGGCGTGATGGTCGGTCTGCTGCACTCGCGCATGCCCGCCGCCGAGAAGAAGGCGGTGATGGCGCTGTTCAGCAGCGGCCAGATGGGCGTGCTGGTCAGCACCACCGTGATCGAGGTGGGTGTGGACGTGCCCAATGCCTCGCTGATGGTGATAGAACATGCCGAGCGTTTTGGCCTGAGCCAGCTGCACCAGCTGCGCGGACGCGTGGGCCGGGGCGCAGCGGCGTCGGCCTGCGTGCTGCTGTACGCCACCAACGACAGCGGCCGCGTGGGCGAGACCGCCAAGGAGCGCCTGCGCGCCATGGCCGAGACCAACGACGGCTTCGAGATCGCGCGGCGCGACCTGGAGATCCGCGGCCCCGGCGAGTTTCTGGGTGCGCGCCAGTCGGGCGATGCGCTGCTGAGGTTTGCCGACCTGGCGACCGATACCCATCTGCTGGAATGGGCGCGCGAACTGGCCCCCCAGATGCTGGACCGTTACCCTGATTTGGCTGCCAGACACGTGGCGCGCTGGTTGGGTGGAAAATCGGACTATCTCAAGGCATGAGACGCCCAGACCCACGCTGACGTGGCCCGCAGGAACACACCATGACCCTCACCGAACTCAAGTACATCGTTGCGGTGGCCCGCGAGAAGCACTTTGGCCATGCGGCCGATGCCTGCTATGTCTCGCAACCCACCCTCTCGGTGGCCATCAAGAAGCTGGAAGAAGAGCTGGACGTGAAGCTCTTCGAGCGCAGCGCGGGCGAGGTGACCATCACGCCGCTGGGCGAGGACATCGTGCGCCAGGCGCAAAGCGTGCTGGAGCAGGCAGCGGCCATCAAGGAGATCGCCAAGCGCGGCAAGGACCCGCTGGCCGGGCCGCTCACGCTGGGCGTGATCTACACCATCGGGCCCTATCTGCTGCCCGAGCTGGTGCGCCAGTCCATCACGCGCACGCCGCAGATGCCGCTGATGCTGCAGGAGAACTTCACCGTCAAGCTGCTGGAGATGCTGCGCACGGGCGAGATCGATTGCGCCATCCTGGCCGAACCCTTCCCTGATACGGGCCTGGCCATGGCGCCGCTGTATGACGAGCCCTTCATGGCGGCCGTGCCCAGCACGCATCCGCTGGCGTCCAGGAAGACCGTCACGGCGGCCGAGCTGAAGAACGAAACCATGCTGCTGCTGGGAGCGGGCCATTGCTTTCGCGACCATGTGCTGGAGGTGTGCCCCGAGTTCGCGCGCTTTGCGAGCAATGCCGAGGGCATCCGCAAGTCGTTCGAAGGCTCGTCGCTGGAGACCATCAAGCACATGGTGGCCGCCGGTATGGGCGTGACGCTGGTGCCCCGCCTGTCGGTGCCGCGCGATGCGCTGCTCACTGTGTCGCGCCGCCGCAAGAGCGACGAGACCTATATCCGCTACCTGCCCATCCGCGAAGAAGACGGCAGCCCGCCGCCCGTGCGCCGCGTGGTGCTGGCCTGGCGGCGCAGCTTCACCCGCTACGAAGCCATTGCCGCCCTGCGCAACGCCATCTACGCGTGCGAGCTGCCGGGCGTCACGCGGCTGTCCTGAACGAATCCGCGTGCCGGCGGGTGTTGCCCGGCGATGCCTGGGTTCCGCAGTGCGGCTCTGACGCCCGTCACGCGCGGCGCCGCAGCCTTGCGCTACAGTGGTTCGGTGCAATGCCCGCAGCCCGCCTGGCCCGCATGGGCGGGTGGTTCACCGCCGGGCATGTGCGTGTGACACCCCATTCCCCCACTTCAGGAGCATGACCATGGCCAAGGCCTCGAAGACCCCCACCGTACCCAGCATCAACATCGGCATCAGCGACAAGGACCGCGCCGCCATCGCCCAGGGCCTGTCGCGCCTGCTGGCCGATACCTACACGCTGTACCTGACGACCCACAACTTTCACTGGAACGTGACGGGCCCCATGTTCAACACGCTGCACACCATGTTCATGGCGCAGTACACCGAGCTGTGGAACGCCGTGGACCCGATCGCCGAACGCATCCGCTCGCTGGGCCATGTGGCCCCGGGCTCGTACGCCGAGTTCGGCAAGCTGGCCACGGTGCCTGACGCACCCGCCAAGCCCCCCAAGGCGCTGGACATGGTGCGCGTGCTGGTCGAAGGTCACGAGGCGGTGGCCCGCACCGCGCGCAGCCTGTTCCCCCTGGCCGACAAGGCCAGCGACGAACCCACGGCCGATCTGCTGACCCAGCGCCTGACGGTGCACGAGCAGACGGCGTGGATGCTGCGCTCGCTGCTGGAAGAATAAGACGCCAGAAGCGCAAACACCTCACTGCTTGGTGGACGCCCACGCCCGATGGCCGAAAGGCCCCGGGCGTTTTTCATGTCCTCGCCGGGCATGGGCGAAAATCCCGCCCCATGACCGCCACCGTCACCCCACCCACGCCGCGCAGCCGCTTTTCTCTCTACCTCGATTTGATCCGCTGGGACCGCCCCGCAGGCTGGCTGGTGTGCCTGTGGCCCACGCTCAGCGCGCTGTGGATTGCGGCCGACGGGTTTCCGGGCTGGCACCTGCTGGTGGTGTTTGTGCTGGGCACCCTCCTCATGCGCAGCGCGGGCTGCTGCGTGAATGACGTGGCCGACCGCGACTTTGACAAGCATGTCAAGCGCACCGCGCAGCGCCCGGTCACCACCGGTGCGGTGTCGGTGAAGGAAGCGCTGGGCCTGGGGGCGGTGCTGGCGCTGGTGTCGTTTGGCCTGGTGCTCACCACCAACACCGCCGCCATCGCCTGGTCGGTGCCCGCCGTGCTGGTGGCCATTGCCTACCCGTTCACCAAGCGCCTCATTGCCATGCCGCAGGCGGTGCTGGGCATTGCTTTCAACTTCGGCATCGTCATCTCCTTTGCCGCCGTGCAGGGCAGCGTGCCTGCCGTGGCCTGGTGGATGTGGCTGGGCAACCTGTTCTGGGTGCTGGCTTACGACACCGAGTACGCCATGGTGGACCGCGACGACGATCTCAAGATCGGCATCAAGACCTCGGCCATCACCCTGGGGCGTTTCGATGTGGCGGCCATCGTGCTGTTCTACCTGCTGTTCATCGGCATTTGGGCGGTCGCACTGGCCCCTTATGCGCTAGGTGCTATTTTTTACGCAGCGCTTGCAGCGGCCCTGGCCCAGGCCGTGTGGCATTTCACGCTCATCCGCACCCGCACCCGCGAGGGCTGCTTCAAGGCCTTCCGCATCAACCACTGGCTGGGCGCCACAGTGTTTGCGGGCATTGCAGTCAGCTACCTGTTGCGGTCTTTGCTCTCTCATTGATAGCTGCCAGCGCTTTATGGAAAAGCGCTGGAGCCCAAAAACACTTTGAACAGGCGCTTAAGCGCCGAATTCATTGCCCAGTTCGTGGGCGCGTTTTTCGGCGGCGCGCATGGCGGCCTCGAAGGCCTGTGATATGCCGCTGGCCTCCATCGATTGCAGGGCCGCGTAGGTCGTGCCGCCCTTGGAGGTGACGCGTTCGCGCAGCACGGCCGGGGGTTCATGGGAGCGGCGGGCCAGCTCGGATGCGCCCACAAAGGTGCCCACGGCCAGCTGGTGCGCCTGCGCTTCGCTCA
>DATLGV010000039.1:0-2214 GCA_035540275.1 Acidovorax sp.
CGCACCGTGGAGCCCAGTTCTTCCATCGAGGCCGCCGTTTCTTCCAGGGCCGAGGCCTGCTGCTCTGTACGCGCGCTCAGGTCGTTGTTGCCCGAGGCTATCTGCGCACTCGCCGAGGCCACGCCTTCGGCGCTGCTACGCACGCCCGACACCACCCGCGCCAGGTTGGCCCGCATGTCGCCCAGAGCATTGAGCAGCTGGCCCATTTCATCCTTGCCGCCGGAAGGCACGTCGGTCGCCAGGTCGCCATCGGCGATCGCGCGGGCAGCCAGCACGGCCTGGTGGGCGGGACGGGTCACGGCACGGGTGATGGCGATGCCCAGCACAGTGGCCAGTGCCACGCACAGTGCCAGCGTGCCCAACACCCAGATGCGTGCGACCGTGAACACCTGCTGCGTCTCGTCATTGGCCTGCAAAGCGGCTTCCGAGTTGATTTTTTGCAACTCGCCCAGCGTCTCGGCGGTGGCCACAAAGGCCGACTCCGATTCGCCCGAATACAGCATGCCCAGCGCATCGGCGGTCAGCTCCATGGTCTCGGAGGTGCTGAAGTCGACGCCCTTGGCAATGTCCGCCAGCTTGTCCTGCAGCGCCATGTAGGCCGTCTTGCGCGCTTTATAGGCCTCAAAAACCTCGCGCTCCTTGGGAATGTCGATGAGCAGCTCGTAGGTCGCCTCCACACGGCTCAGGTCCTTGTGACGCAGGGCCACCTGCTCTGCAAAGGCCTTGACCTCGGCCGCGCTGCGCGCGGTGACCATACCTGCCTCGGAGCGGCGCATGCGGTTGAGCAGCACACGCAACTCGCCCGTTTGCGTGACACTGGGCAGCAGTTTGGTGGCGACCTCCTGGGCGTTGGCATGGATGCGGGACATCTCGACCAGCGCAATGGCACCGAGCAGGACGGTCAGCAACACGACCGCCAGGAAACCCGCGGCCAGCTTCACGCCAATGCGCAGATCAGAAATTTTCATGGATCACCTCAAAGTCCTCGAAACACCGGAGCAGCCGCAGCCGTGTAACCCAACAAAGTCTATCAGCGCGTTTTGCGGCCCACTGCACGGCTTTTCCCTACCCCACAGGCGCGCCACCCACAAAAAAGCACGCCATCCATGGCGGATGGCGTGCTTTTGTTTGGATAGCATCCGGTGCATTGAGCACCGGCGCCAGAGACCCCTCAGGCTTGCGACTTCTTGTAGCTCTCGATGCCGTCGGCGACTTCCTTCTTGGCGGCATCGATGCCTTCCCAGCCCAGCACCTTGACCCACTTGCCCTTTTCCAGGTCCTTATAGTGCTCGAAGAAGTGGGCGATGGCGTTGCGGCGCATGGCGTTCACGTCCTCGATGGTCTTCCAGTGGTCATACATGGGCAGGATCTTGGAGGTCGGCACGGCAATCACCTTGCCATCCACGCCGGCCTCGTCTTCCATCATCAGGATGCCCAGGGGGCGGCAGGGCACGACCACGCCAGGGAACAGCGGGTACGGCGTGATCACCAGCACGTCGACCGGGTCGCCGTCGCCCGACAACGTCTGCGGCACATACCCGTAGTTGGTGGGGTAGTGCATGGCGGTGGTCATGAAACGGTCCACAAAAATGGCGCCCGATTCCTTGTCCACTTCGTACTTGATCGGGTCGGCGTTCATCGGGATCTCGATGACGACGTTGAAGTTGTCGGGGACGTTCTTGCCAGGGGGGACGTTGTTGAGGGACATGTCTTTGGAGAGTGGTTTGTTGACGATAACCCGCGAGGCCTTCGGTGCTGATGCAGCGCAACGAAGCGTCGGGATTAACCCTGATTTTAGGCGCACGCCCCTTTCTACCCGCTTGCAAACCGGCGTTTGCCTGTAAATTGGGACTGTTGGCCAATCGTCTCCTGCGCGAAATGCATGGGTAGCACGAGGAAGCAACGCAGCGGGGAAGCCACCGATGCGTTGGTCCCCCTCCGTGCAACACACCAAGGAGAATTGAATGGCTGCAGGTTCAGCACTGACATCCCCTCTCATCCTCGCCCTCGTTTGCGGGCTCATCGCGGTGGCCTACGGCGTCTGGGCCCGGGGCTGGATTCTTTCCAAGGACCCGGGCAACGCCCGCATGCAAGAGATCGCGGCGGCCATCCAGGCCGGTGCCGCCGCCTACCTCGCCCGCCAGTACAAGACCATTGCCATCGTGGGCGCGGTGCTGGCGGTGCTGATCGGCGTGTTTCTGGACGGCACCACGG
>DATLGV010000040.1:0-1947 GCA_035540275.1 Acidovorax sp.
ATGACCTGGAGGAGATGCTGCTGGCCTCGCGCAGGCTGGGGGTGCCGATGATCATCGGGTCGGCCGGCGACACGGGCTCCAACAGCCGCGTGGACCTGTATGTGCAGATGATCCGCGAGCTGGCGCAAAAGCACGGCCTGAAGAAGTTCAAGCTCGGCTACTTCTACTCCGAGGTGGACAAAGAAGTCGTGCGCTGCAAGATGCGCGAGGGCGCGGTCATTGCCGGGCTCGACGGTTTTTCCGACCTGGTGGAGTCCGAGCTGGACGCCACGGACCGCATCGTGGCCATGGCGGGCGTGCACCCCTACATGGAGCTGCTGCGCCAGGGGGCGGATGTGGTCATTGGCGGGCGCAGCTCGGATGCCGCCGTGTTTGCCGCCCCGGCCCTGCACCATGGCTTTCCTGCCGACAACGCGTACTACCTGGGCAAGGTGCTCGAATGCGCCTCGTTCTGCGCCGAGCCCTATGGCGGCAAGGAGACGGTGATGGGCGAGATCTCCCATGGCGACGTGAAGGTGACGGCCATGCTGCCGGCCCAGCGTTGCACCATCGCCTCGGTGGCCGGGCACGCGATGTACGAGCGCTCCAATCCCTACGAGGAATTCTTTGCCGGTGGCCAGCTGGACATGCGCCACTGCCACTACGAGCAGTTCGACGAGCGCACCACGCGCATCACCGGCTCGCGCTTCATTCCGTCCGAGCAGGTCCGCGTCAAGCTGGAAGGCTCGGGCAAGGTGGGGGAACGCTACGTGGGCCTGTGCGGCATCCGCGACCCCTACACCATCGCCAACGTGGACCGCGTGATCCAGTGGGCCCGCGACCAGGTGCGCGCGCGCTTTGGCGAGACGGGCTACGAGCTGCACTACAAGGTGTATGGCCGCGACGGCGTGATGGGCGAGCTGGAGCCGCTGCGCGACCAGCCGGGGCATGAGCTGTGCGTCATGGTCCAGGGCGTGGCCCCCACGCCCGAGATGGCCGAGGAAGTCACGCTCATCGGCCTGCGCCAGATGTTCTATGCCCGCCTGCCCGATGTGAAGGGAACGGCCGGCTCGGTGTCCTTCCCGCTCGACGAGGTGCTGCATGCCAGCCCGGCCTACCGCTGGACGCTCAACCACACCATGGCCGTGGACAGCGGCCTGGAGCTGTTCCCCACCCACCTCATCGACATTGGCGCCTGACCCGGAGACTTTCACCATGAACCCCCAGAAACTCAGCGAACTGGCCAAGACGATCCGCAGCAAGAACGCCGGCGTCAACAAGATCACCTTCGACATCATCTTCCGGGACGCCGGCAGCTATGAGCGGGTCAAGCGCACCCGCGTGCTCACGCGCGAGACCGTGGCGGCCCTGTACCGCATTCCGGCGCAGCGCATCTCCGATTTCGTCGAGTACGACCCGGGCTATGCCATCAAGTTCACCCTCTACCGCCTCACGCCCAGCGGCAGCGCGGGCGATGGCGATATCTTTGGCGCCCAGCAGTACGCCCCGCTGCTGGATGTGCTGGTGCCGGCCTGATCCCCGCCCACCCCGGCGAGAACCCGTTTTCCAAGGAGTATCCATGCGTACATTGATTGCCCCGCTGGCGCTGGTCGCCAGCGCCTGGTTCGCCGCCGCGGTGCCCGCCTGGGCACAGACCGCAGCTGTGCCCAAGCTGATCAAGATCGTCGTGCCGTTTTCGGCCGGCGCCAGCAATGACGCCATCGCGCGGGCGCTGGCGGCACCGCTGGGCAAGCGCCTGCAGACCTCGGTCATCGTCGAGAACAAGGCGGGCGCGGCCGGCGTCATCGGTGCCGATGCGGTCGCCAAGTCGCCCGCCGACGGCTCGGTGCTGCTGCTGACCTCCTCCACCTTCCTGACCGCCGCCGCCACCCAGCCGCGCCTGCCCTTCGATCCCCTCGGCGCCTTCGCGCCGGTGGCCATGGTGGCCCAGGGGCCGCTGATCCTGGC
>DATLGV010000041.1:0-3077 GCA_035540275.1 Acidovorax sp.
GCGCTGGCTTCCACGCCTTCGCGCAGGCCCAGGGCCATGGCTTCAGCGGCCACGGCGATGTGCACACCGGCCAGCAGCTGGTTGATGATCTTGACCTTGCTGCCCGCGCCCGCCTTGTCGCCCAGGCGGTACACCTTGCCGGCCATGCCGTCGAGCACGGCGTTGGCCGCGGCATAGGCTTCACGCTTGGCCGAGGTCATCATGGTCATCTGGCCCGATGCGGCCTTGGCTGCGCCGCCGGAGATGGGCGCGTCCACATAGTGCAGGCCCAGGGCGTTCAGGCGCGCTTCGAGTGCCACGGACCAGTTGGGGTCCACCGTGGAGCACATCACAAAGGTGCTGCCGGGGCGCATGGTGCTGGCTGCGCCGCCTTGGCCATCGTCGCCAAACAGCACGCTCTCTGTCTGGGCGGCGTTGACCACCACCGACACCACCACATCGCTCACCGCCGCCAGCGAGGCGGTGGTGGCGTGGGCCGTGCCACCGTCTGCCACAAAGGCCTCGGCCACGCCGGGGCGCACGTCGCACACGTGCATGGTGAAACCGTTGTTGCGCAGGGTCTTGGCAATGCCAGCGCCCATGGCGCCCAGGCCGATGATGCCGACGGTGGGTTGTGTCATGTTGTCAGTCCTTCAGTGAATCAGGGGGAGTGTCTCAGGCCACCAGGGCCCAGAGTACGGCAGTCAGTGCAAAGCCCGCCAGGCCCAGCACGGTGGTCAGCACCGTCCAGGTGCGCAGGCCATCGCCCACGCTCAGGCCCAGGTAGCGCGTCACGATCCAGAAGCCCGAATCGTTGACGTGTGACAGCCCCAGGCCGCCAAAGCCAATGGCCACCGTGATCAATGCCACCTGCAGCGGTGAGTAGCCACCGCCACCAATGGCTTCCGCCAGCAGCCCGCAGGTGGTGAGAATCGCCACCGTCGCAGACCCCTGGGCCGCGCGCAGCGCCAGCGAAATCACGAACGCCATCAGGATCAGCGGCAGGTGCGTGGCCGTGAGGCTTTGCGACAGCGCCGCGCCAATGCCGCTGGCGGTGAGCACCTTGGCAAACACACCGCCCGCGCCTGTCACCAAAATCACGGTGGCGGCGGGGGGCAGGGCAGACTCCATGATGGCGTTGGTGCGCTCGCGGTTCCAGCCCTGGCTGCGGCCCAGCAGGAACATGGCCAGGCCCACGGCCACCATCAGCGCAAAGATGGGCGAGCCGATGAAGCCCAGCACATTGCGCAGGCTGTCGCCCTTGGGCAGCAGCGTGGCGCCGGTGGTGCCGGCCATGATGAGGGCCAGCGGGATCAGGATCAGCGCCAGGATGGTGCCCACGCCCGGGGTGCGGCGGTTGGCGCTGGCGTCATCGCCGCTGCCAAAGGCCGCAAACTGCTCGGCCGTGGTGGGCAGCAGGGGGTAGCCCTTGCGGTTGAGCCAGCCCGCCACGTATTGCGACAGCACAGCCAGCGGGATGCAGATGGCCAGGCCGATGATGGTGATCCAGCCGATGTCGCCCTTGACGATGGCCGCGCCGCCCACGATGCCGGGGTGCGGCGGCACCACCACGTGCGCGGCCAGCATGATGCCCGCTACGGGCAGGCCGAACTTGATGGGGTTGACGCCCGCCGCCTTGCAAAAGCCGTAGACGATGGGCACCAGGATGATGAAGCCCACGTCAAAGAACACCGGGATCGCCAGCACCAGCGCCGCGGCCGTGAGCGCCATGGGCACCCTTGTAGGCCCCAGCAACTGCGTGAACCGGTGGGCCAGGCTGGCCGCGCCGCCCGAGACCTCGATCATGCGCCCCAGCATGGAGCCCAGCGCCACCAGGATGGCCACCGACCCCAGCGTGCCGCCCATGCCCGCGATCAGCGTGCTGATGATGTCGCCAATGGGCATGCCGGTGGCAAACGCCACCAGAAAGCTCACCAGCATCATCGCCACGAAGGCGTGGACTTGCCAGCGGATGATGAGCAACAGGAGCAGGCCAATGCTGCCGGCGCCGATGCCGAGAAGTGCGAGGGTGGACATGTGCGGGAAATCTCCGGGATGGAAGGGCGAGCGCGCACGGCGAAGCCCTTGTTGGTGTGTTTATATGGTTATCATACAAATTATCGCAAATCTGCAGGATTCGGGTTAACCCGCATCGCGGACTGCGCCCATGGGCGAGGGTGCGGGTTTTGAGGGTTTTTGAGGGGTTTTGGGCGTTAAAGCCCGTGCGATGGGCGCCAGAAGCTATCAAATAAGTAGCGAAATAGCCTTGCGCCTGGTGATGAAACTCTGTGTCGCCGCAGCGCGGGACTGGGTGGAGGATCCAGGGGCCTCACCAAAGCCCCTTTCAAGCCCTGAACAGGCGTACCGTTCCCAGGTTCTCAGAACACCAGCGGCGCGGACGCTGCCACCAGCGGCTGCGCGAGACGCTGGCCGTCCTGGGCCCAGAACATGAGGTCGGCCTGCTCTATGCGGATCAGTGCATTTTTCATGTGCTGCGCTGCAGCTGCTCGTGCAGCCACTGGGTCGCCGGCCTCGATGGCGCGCACGATGTGCGTGTGCTCATGGGTCACCGCATCGGCAAAGTCGGTGCGGCGCGCTTCATTGGCCCGGGTCACACGGGTGGCGCCTTTGAGGAACTGGGCCAGATAGTCCAGCGTGCTGATCATGAACGGGTTGCCTGCTGCCTGGGCGATGGCGCGGTGGAACAGCACGTCTTCCTCCACCCCGTCGCGGCCTGCACGCACGGCGTCGGCAATGTGTTGCATGGCAGCGCGGATGGCTGCCATGTCTTCATCGCTGCGCCGCAGCGCCGCCAGCTCGGCCACCTCGGCCTCGAGCGCGCGGCGCACTTCCACAATCTGCATAACCGCCTCGCGTGATGCCGCGAGGGGCACATCGAACTGCAGCGGCTCGATACCCGGCGCCAGTACATACACGCCGCTGCCTTGCCGAGAGTCCACCAGCCCCAACGACTTCAGGCGCGAGATGGCCTCGCGCACCACCGTGCGGCTGACCTGGAACTGCTGCGCCAGCACCGCCTCGGTGGGCAGCTTCTCGGCCGCCTGGATGCGGCCCGCCCGGATCTCGGCCTCCAGCGC
>DATLGV010000042.1:0-3095 GCA_035540275.1 Acidovorax sp.
TCATGGGGGAGGGCTCCTGCAGTCCGTCGGGAATCAGTGTGTGGCTTGTGTGCGCGGGAGGCTGTCACGGGGGTGCCAGCTTCTGCCCTGGAGTGCGAATGACCCCCCTCACACCCGCCATGCGGGCAGCTCCCAGTTGCGCCACACCGCCAGCCCGCGCAGCCCGGCGGTGAGCAGCACGCAGGCCACCAGCGGCGCCCAGTCGGGCGCCTGTATCTGGCGCAGGGCCACGTCGGCCCAGCCGCCCGCAAACGCACACAGCGCATACGGCCGGTGGTCGCTGAAGGCCTGGGGCACCTCGTTGCACAGCACGTCGCGCAGCACACCGCCAAACACGCCGGTGATCACGCCCATCATCGGCGTGATGATGGGCGGCATGCCGATGGCGGTGGCAATGTCCACACCCACCGCAGCGAACAGGCCCAGGCCGATGGCGTCGGGCAGCAGCATGGCGCGCTCGGTGGGCTCAAAGTGCCGCTGGCGCATGAACAGCATTGCACCCACACACAGCGCCAGAATGCCCCAGACGAACTCGGTGTGGCGAATCCAGAAAAAAGGCCGCTGGTCCAGCAGCAGGTCGCGCAGCGTGCCCCCGCCAAATGCCGCCACAAAGGCCACCACGCAAACGCCCACGGCATCCAGCCGCTTGCGCGCGGCCGCCATCACGCCCGACAGTGCAAACGCCACGGTGGCGGCCACTTCCAGGGTGAGCCGCAGTGTCTGGATCCAGGGGGCGTCAAGTGGCAGGGTCATGGGAGCCAGGGGGATGGGGCGCGATGGGCTGGCATGGCAGTGTGCGATGGCTGCGGCAGATCGTAAAGCTATTGAAAATATAGCTGTATGGGTAAGTTTTACAAGCGCTAAGGCCTGTTCTGGCTCAAAGCCTGGGCACTGGTGTCGCCCTCCTGGCTCTTGCCTTCGCCTCCTCCGCCATACCCGGGGTATTCCGTACCCGCTGCGTTCAAGGCCGCGCTCTCCTGCCGCTCCTTCGCCATCTGCTCGGCCAGCTGGTTGCGCCCCTCGCGCGCCACGGCAATGAACTTGGCGCGGTCCTTGTGGTGCGGGTACATGCGGTCGGCCAGGGCAATGTTGTGGGTGCGAAAGCGCTGGGTGATGGCGGTGGCTTGCGCGGCGGGCAGGCCCATCAGCTCCAGCACGGTGTGGGCGCTTTGCAGGCTGGACTCGAACAGCTCGCGCTGCACCAGCGTCACGCCCAGGTCGCGCAGCTTGTTCCAGTGGGTGATGTCGCGGGCGCGGGCCACCACCTGCAGTTGGGGAAAGTGTTCGCGCGCGAGCTTGGCGATCTGCAGCGATTGTTCGGCATCGTCCACGGCAATGACGAGGATGCGGGCGCGCTCGGCCCCGGCGATGCGCAGCAGGTCGAGCCGCGTGGCGTCGCCGTAGAACACGCGGTAGCCAAAGGTGCGGGCCACTTCCAGCATGTCCACGCTGTGGTCCAGCACGGTGGTGGGGATGCCCTGGGCCAGCAGCACACGCGAGACGATCTGTCCGTAGCGGCCGAAGCCCGCGATGATGATGGGTGCCTCTTGGGGCTCGGAGATTTCCTCGGCCTGGGGCTTGGCGGACTTGAGCTGGGCGTAGCGGCGCAGAAGCACGCGGTCCAGCAGCACCAGCAGCAGCGGGCTGATCAGCATCGACAGTGCCACGGCGCCAATCAGCAGCGAGGCGGTTTCGGCCGGAAACACGCTGGCGCCCGCAGCGGCCTGGAAGACCACAAACGCAAATTCGCCGCCCTGGGCCAGCAGCAGGGTGAAGACGGGGCGCTCCTGGTAGGGGATATCGACCACCTTGGCCAGGGCGTAGATGACGACGGCCTTGGCCGCCAGAAAGCCGACCAGGATGGCCGCCATGAGGCCCGGCGAGCGCAAGATGACGCCAAAGTCGATGCTCATGCCCACGGCGATGAAGAACAGGCCGAGCAGCAGTCCCTTGAAGGGCTCGATGTCGGCCTCCAGCTCGCGGCGGTATTCGCTGTCGGCCAGCAGCACGCCGGCGAGGAAGGCGCCCAGCGCCATCGACAGGCCCACCAGCACCATCAGGTAGGCAATGCCCACCACCAGCAGCAGCGCGGCGGCGGTGAAGATTTCGGGGGTGTTGCTCCTGGCGATCCAGCGCAGCAAGGGGCGCAGCAGCAGGCGCCCGCCGAGGATGATGGCGGCGATCACGCCGACGATCTTGAGCACCTCCAGCACCATCTCGCCCGGTGTGTGGCCCGCGCCTTCGCCCGCGGCCGCGCCCAGCACCGGCAGCAGGGCCAGGATGGGGATGGCCGCCACGTCCTGGAACAGCAGAATGGAGAAGCCCGCCTGGCCGCTTTGTGTGCGCATGAGGTTGCGCTCGGCCAGCGATTGCAGCGCAATGGCCGTGGACGACAGCGCCAGGCCCAGCGCCCCCACCAGGCTCACGCGCCAGGGCAGGCCGGCCAGCGCGCCCAGCGCAAACAGCACGGCCGCGCAGCCCAGCACCTGGGCCGTGCCGGTGCCAAAGATGGGGCGGCGCAGCGCCCACAGGCGGCTGGGCTGCAGCTCCAGCCCGACCAGAAAGAGCATCAGCACCACGCCGAACTCGGCAAAGTGCAGGATGTCCTGCACATTGCTCACCAGCCCCAGGCCCCAGGGCCCGATGGCGATGCCCGCCGCCAGGTAGCCAATGATGGCGCCCAGGCCCAGCGCCTTGGCAAGGGGCACGGCCAGCACGGCGGCGGTGAGGTACAGAAAACCGTAGGTGAGCCAGGTGGGGGCGTGTTCCATGGGGCTGAGTGCGCTGGAGGTCGTCGTGGGGAGGCAGAACACCGCGCCCCCGATGAGCGGGGCGGGTGTGGCAGATTCTGGCACCGCCGCAAGGCGCCGGGGCGGTTGCCGTGTGACGGATCTATGGTGCTACCTATTTGATAGCTGTTCGGGCATGATCATCTAGCGCCTGCGCCTGTTTTTATGGCTCTCTTCCGTTTCGGGTGGAACGCAACATCCCGTACTGGCACGATGGTCAGGCCCTTGCTTTTTGCAAAGGACAGCCCGGCAAGTGAGTGAGCTTGCCAGCGATCAGGAACGCCATGGCTACGAAGTGATTGGTGG
>DATLGV010000043.1:0-3542 GCA_035540275.1 Acidovorax sp.
GGCGCTCGGCATCAATGCCAAACACCACGCGCCCGATGCCGGACCAGAAGATGGCGCCTGCACACATCACACAGGGCTCGGCCGACGAATACAGCGTGGCCTTGGCCAGGGCATCGCGCCCCACGCGCGGGCTGAGCTGGCGCACCGCATTGGTCTCGGCGTGGCCGGTGCAGTCGCCGGTCTCGGTGGTGTTGCAGTAGGCCTCTGCCAGCAGGCAGCCTTCGGCACTGATGACCACGGCGCCAAACGGGCGGTTGCCGCGCGCGCGGGCGGTGCACGACCACGCGATGGCCTGGCGCAGGTAGGTGCCGTCGGTGTCGTTAATGGGGGTGGGGTCGTCAAAGCTGGCCAGTGGGGCAGACTTGAGAGCGTGCATGGTGTAGGTGTCTCCGTCGATGGTGGTGGGTGGCTGTCGTTGTGCAACGCCGGACTGTCTGTACGCCCGCCGTTGTGGTGCAGGGCGCTATGCATTTGGCATGCCAATCACAATCAGTGACATGTATGCATGGCTTTTGATGCGCGGTACACAAGCGCTCTGACTTTGCGCGGGCACACACGCAGGGGGCAGTGGGCATTCTTCTTGCATCGCTCTTGGCAAGAGTAGAAGCGTTCACTGCGCTGCCCTCTGTGCCATCCTGCACGGGGCGATGCCAGTCGGAAATTGCTCTTGAAGCCCGCTGTGCGCACAGCGGTGTGCGTTGGCACACCGTGGCTTCAAGGGTTGAAAGGACGGCCACCGCAGGCGGTGTCACCCACTCTTGAAGCACCCGGCGGGAGGGCCTTTCTTCCTTCCACTTGTCTTCAGGAGAACCACATGACCACCCCTGCCACCTACGACCTCGCCGAGCTGCAAAAAGAAACGCGCATGGGCGCGATGGGCTCGGAAACCACGAGCCGCGAAATCCGCCGCATCGACCTCAGCCACTTTGCGCAGCGCAAGACCGAGATTGCCGAACAGCTGTGGGATGCCGCCGTCGATGTCGGCTTCTTCCAGATCGTGAACCACGGCATGGACCTGACCGAGGTGCACAACGCTTTTGCGATGACCGAGCGCTTCTTTGCGCTGCCCGACGCCGTGAAGGCGCAGTACCCGCTCAAGAAAGCGCTGAATGTCGGCTGGGAGAGCCGCGCGCAGGTGCGCCCCTCCACCGGCACGCCGGACCAGAAGGAGTCCTACCAGATCACCCGCCCGCACATGGCGGGCCTGTGGCCCACCGACGAGGAGCTGGCGGGCTTTCAGTCCACCATGCTCGCGTTTGAGGGCCAGTGCTGGCAGGTGGCCATGCAGGTACTGTCGTGCTTTGCGTGGAAGCTGGGGTTTGACGAGGCCTTCTTTGCCCGCGCACACGACCCTGCGCAGGCCAGTTACCAAAGCACCTTGCGCCTGCTGCACTACTTTGCGACCCCGCCCGAGCAGCAAGCCCACCTGGGCCTGTGGCGCGCTGGGGCGCATACCGACTTTGATTGCCTGACCCTGCTCTTTCAGCGCCAGGGCCAGGGCGGTTTGCAGGTGTGCCCGGGCAAGGAGATGGACACCCAGACCTGGACGTCCGTGGAGCCCGACGAGCAGGCCATCACCTGCAACATCGGCGACATGCTGATGCGCTGGAGCGATGACCAGCTGCCCAGCAACTTCCACCGCGTGAAGAACCCGCTGCCGGGCGAGTACATGGGGCCGCGCTACAGCATCGCCTTCTTTGCCCAGGCCAACCGCGATGCCATCATCGAAGGGCCGGGCAAGAAGTACCCGGCGATTGCGGCGGGCGACTACCTGAGCCAGCGGGTGGCGGCCAACTTCAAGGCATATTGACGACGCATCGGCGGCGCGCAGGCCGCCTTGCGGCCTACAGCCAAGGCTTGAGCCAGCCCAGCCCGTCGCTGGTGGCGTGGGCTGCCGCTCCGCGCGCGGGGCGGTATTCGCAGCCGATCCAGCCGTCGTAGCCCAGGCTGTCCAGCAACTTGAACAAGTAGGTGTAGTTGATCTCGCCCACATCCGGCTCATGGCGCTCGGGCACACCGGCAATCTGGAAGTGGCCGACGTTGCCCGTGGGCAGGTATTGGCGCACCTTCATGGCCAGGTCGCCTTCGACGATCTGGCAGTGGTACAGGTCCATCTGCACCTTGACGTTGGTGGCGCCGATTTCGGCAATCAGCGCATGGGCCTGGTCCTGGCGGCTCAGGAAAAAGCCGGGCATGTCGCGGCCATTGATGGGCTCCAGCAGGATCTGGATGCCGTGGGGCGCGGCCTGCTCGGCGGCGTAGCGCACGTTGGCGATGTAGGTGGCACGCACGCTGGCTGCGTCAGCGCCCTGGGGCACCAGTCCGGCCATCACGTGGATGCGCGGGCATTGCAGCGCCTGGGCGTACTCGATGGCCTTGGCCATGCCTTCGCGGAACTCGGCCTCGCGCCCGGGCAGGCAGGCCAGGCCGCGCTCGCCCGCATCCCAGTCGCCGGGCGGGGCGTTGAACAGCACCTGCTGCAGGCCGTTGGCCTGCAGGCGCGTTGCCAACTCTTGCGCAGGGTAGGCGTAGGGGAAGAGGTACTCCACCGCTTGGAAGCCGTCGTGGGCGGCGGCGGCAAAACGGTCGAGAAAGTCCACGTCGTTGTAGAGCATGGACAGGTTGGCGGCAAAACGGGGCATGGGTGTCTTTCTGTCTGGCGGCGAGGGGTCGGCCTCACCACTGCGCGCCAAAGGTCTGGCGCAATTCTTCGATTTGGGGCCCGGTCAGCGGCGTGGGCCGGGGCTGGCACAGCATCCACAGGCGGGCGGTTTCTTCCAGCTCTTCGAGCACGGCCATCGCAGCGGCGGGCGTGTCGTGCCACACATTGGGCCCCAGCCGCGCCAGCATCACGGCGCGCACGGGGTGGCCCTGCGCGGCATGGCGGGCGATGGTCTGCGCCACCAGCGCTGCCGCTGCGGCATCACCGGGGCGGTGGTACGGGATGTGCGGCACGCGGCCCACCTTCATGACAAAGTAGGGCGTGATGGGCGGCAGCAAGGGCGCATCGGGCGCGAGCTGGCCACCTGCAGCGGTGTCGGCTTGCAGCGAGCACGCCACCAGGTGTGTGCTGTGGGTGTGGATCACGCAGCGCGCTGGGGCTGCAGTCGATGCCGAGGCCTCGTAAATCTGCCGGTGCAGCGCAATGGTCTTGCTGGCCCGGTCACCCGCCACCTGCTGGCCTTGCGCGTCCAGGCGCGCCAGCCGCTCGGGCTGCAGCGTGCCCAGGCAGGCATCGGTGGGGGTGATGAGGTAGCCATCGGCCAGGCGCATGCTGATGTTGCCTGCGGTGGCATGCACATAGCCGCGCTCGAACAGGCTGCGGCCCACGCGGCAGATCTCGTCGCGGGCCTGGCTCTCGTCCATGAAGGCGGTGGTGGTGCTCATGCCTGCAATTGTGCAAAAGCCTTGGTAAAGAAATCGGTGCTACCGAAATTGCCCGATTTCAGAGTGATGTGCAGGCCGTCCGCCGCGTCGGGCGCCACGGCGTGGCACCACGGCACGCCGGGGTCAATCTGCGCGCCAATGCGCATTTGCGTGAT
>DATLGV010000044.1:0-2024 GCA_035540275.1 Acidovorax sp.
GGTGATGGGCCTGCTGTACCACCAGGAGCTCAACACCATCGCCCAGGCCGCCACCGACACCGAGGTGATGGCGGCGCCCGAAGTGGCGCTGCGCTCGGGGCTGCTCAAGGCCTATCTCGCGCTGCTGGTCATCTCGGGCATCGTGGCGTGGTGGCTGGTGCTGGCGCACAAGAGCCGCCAGGTGGCGCAGGAAGAATCCAACCGCCAGACGGGCCTGCTGGTGCGCGAGATCGAGCTGCACCGCCAGACCGACGAAGCCCTGCAGACCGCGCGCAGCGTGGCCGAGGCCGCGCAGCAGCAGGCCGAGGAAGCCCGCTTGCGCGCCGACCAGGCCAACCAGGCCAAAAGCCGCTACATCAGCGCCATCAGCCACGAGATCCGCACGCCGCTCAACTCCATCCTGGGCTACGCGCAGCTCATGGGTGAGGACGCGGGCGTGCCGCCGCACCGCAAGCAGGCGGTGCATGTGATCCGCCGTGGCGGCGAGCATCTGTTGTCGCTGATTGAAGGCACGCTGGACATCGCGCGCATTGAGTCGGGCAAGCTCACGCTGGATGTGGCGCCCATGCGCTTTGCCGACGGCCTGCACGAGATGGCCAGCCTGTTCGAGCTGCAGGCCGCCGCCAAGGGCCTGGCATTCACGTTCGACGTGCAAGGGGTGATTCCTGAGGTGGTGCGCGCCGATGACAAGCGCTTGCGCCAGATCCTCATCAACCTGCTGGGCAATGCGGTCAAGTTCACGGCGCAGGGCACCGTCACCCTGCGCGTGCGCTATGGACGCGAGATGGCCCGTATCGAGGTGCAGGACACGGGCCCGGGCCTCACGGCCGAGGAGATCGAGCGCATCTTCGAGCCCTTCGCGCGCGGCGGATCGGGCGGTGGCAGCACCGCCGCCGCGCCGGGTGCAGGGCTGGGCCTGACCATCGCCAAGATGCTCACCGCGCTCATGGGCGGCGAGCTGACGGTGAGCAGCACCCCGGGCGTGGGTTCGGTGTTCCATGTCAAGCTGTTCCTGCCCGAAGTGCATGGCGATGCGCTGGGCAAGGCGGCAGCGCCGGCGGCACTGGCTGCCCATGGCCAACGCCAGCGCAAGGGGTACGCGGGCGAGCGCCGCCGCATCCTGGTGGTGGACAACGAAGAGCCTGACCGCGAGCTGCTGGTGCAGCTGCTGGAGCCTCTGGGCTTTGAACTGCGCCAGGCCGCCAGCGGCCACGACGCGCTGGACCTGCTGGCCACCGGCTACCGTCCGCACGCGATCTTCATGGACCTGGCCATGCCAGGCATCGACGGGTGGGAAACGCTGCGGCGTGTGCGGCAGATGTATTGGGGAGAGGTCCACTGCGCCATCGTCTCCGCCAATGCTTTCGACAAGGCGCTCGACAACGACGTGGACATCCGCCCCGAGGACTTCATCGTCAAGCCCGTGCGCCACCGCGAGCTGCTAGACTGGCTGGAGCGCCGCCTGGGCCTGCAGTGGCACTACGACGAGGCCACCACGGCGCCCGCGGGTGCTGAACCCGCCGTGGAGTCTGCGGCGCCAGCACCCCTCACTTACCCCGATGCCGCTGCGCTGCTGGCTCTGGCGCAGGCAGTGTCTTTGGGCTACTACCGGGGCATTCTCAACACGCTGGACGACATTGAACGCAGCCAGCCCGCGCACAGCGCTTTTGTGGGCACCATGCGGCAACTGGCCAAGCAATTCCAGTTCGATGCCATGGGCCAGATCCTCGAGCAGGCACCCTCGTGATGACCACTGCCAACCCCTTTCCCTCTCACCCCCCCACAGCGCCAGCCAGCGCGCTGGACCGCAGCGACAGCGATGTGGTGCTGATCGTGGATGACGTGCCCGACAACCTGGCCGTACTGCACGACGCGCTGGATGAATCGGGCTACACCGTGCTGGTGGCCATGCACGGCGAGGCAGCGCTGCAGCGTGCAGCCCAGGCCCTGCCCGACATTGTGTTGCTCGATGCCATGATGCCGGGCATGGACGGCTTTGAAGTCGCCCGGCGCCTCAAGGCATC
>DATLGV010000045.1:0-1870 GCA_035540275.1 Acidovorax sp.
GCCAGGCGCTGCCGCCGGGCATGGGGTTCTTTGCCCACATCCATGACCTGGACGGGAACCGCGTCGGCCTTCACGCCCCCGCTTGAGCGGTGACGGCGCCTGCCTGGCGGCGTGCGCCCGAGGCCGGCGTCAGCACACCGCCATCAGCGTGTCCACCACCCGGCGTTGGGCGGCAGTCAGGGCGGCATAGCCTTCACGCAGCAGTCGCAGCACGATCGCGTGGATTTCAATTTCGCTAGCGGGCATGGTCTTCTCCTTGAACGGACAACAGTGGGCGGCCGCCGCGCGGGCTGGCCGATGACATGGGCGCCTGCCACTACACAAAGAGGTAGGCGCCCGGGCCTGCCCCACCATGGACCAAGCCCCGATGCCACTGTGCCGAGGTGGCAGCGCAGGCGGTGGCGCGATAAACGGGGAAGTTCGCGGCTTTTTTCGCGCGCCGCTCTGCAACCAAGGGGCTTATGGAGAGGTGGCCCCGGGCGCGTAGGCGTCGATGACCGGCGGCTCGCTGCCCCCCGCTGCGGTGCGGGCCAGCTTGAACCAGGTCCAGGTCTCCACATCGGGCGCGTCGTAGCTGCCGTACGACTGCCCGCCCCACGAGAAGTACGAGCCCTTGTTGCCGGTGGTGAGGGTGCGCTTGCCCACGGCCAGGCCGCCGTCTTTGAGCAGCGCCAGCCGGAAGCCCTGCAGCACACCAGAGGTCCCCGGCTCGTTGCCGGAGGGCGCGGTCTGCGGAGCCAGGTCAAGCATGCCGGAGCTGCAGCGGGCCTGTGCGCCGCTGTAGGTGACCAGGCTCCACTGCCGGGTGAGCGAGGTGCGCACGTTGCGCGCGCGGTTGATGGTGCGCGTGCGCACGATGGTTTCGCCGCGCTGCTGCTGCACCCAGACCTGCATCTCGGGCGAACCGGCATAAAACGGCAGGCTGCCCCGCACGCCCGCAGGCTCGACCGGCGGCCAGGCGTACACGCCTTGCAAGGACGGGCAGCCGAACCAGCCGCTCTGCACCGGGCCAAACGCCGGGGGCGGCTTGGGCGACCCCTGCACGTCCGGCCCGCAGGCCGTGAGGGCCAGGCAACACAGGGCCAGCGTCGCGGCGCCACCGATGCGCTGCACACGCCGGTGCGGTGCGGGTAAGGCGCTGTGCGATGGCAAGGCAGGTGTCATGGTGTCCGGGCGGTGGTGCAGCCCGATTGTCGGGCTGAACACGGGGCATTTTTGATAGCTGCTTGCGCATATTCCACTAGCGCATCAGCACCAAAAGGCTCCAAAACGTGTTGGCGATCCCCAGACATGACCTGGAGGGTCGTCGCCGGAACCGTCTAAGGATGCGCAGGCCCCGCCCGCACGCGGGCCAGCGCCTCGGGCACATCGCGCCACGCCGGGCGGCCCGGTGCGTAGCGCTGGCGCATGTAGCCCGCCAGCTCGGTGATCTGCGCGTCGCTGAGCGCGTGGCCGAAGCCGGGCATGAAGCCGATGTCCCGCGCGGCGGGCTCGCGGATGCCGTGCACGATGACCTGCAGCAGGTTGTCGGGCCGGTCGCTGTGCAGGTTGCTGTTGAGCGCCAGGGGCACGTTCACGCCCAGCAGGCGCGGGCCGTCGCCGTCGTGGTGGCAGGCGGCACAGGCACCGTCGAACAGGCGCTGGGCCTGGCCGGGCTGCGGGGCCAGCGCGGCGGCCTGGGCCACGGCGGTTTGGGCGCGCTGCTGCGGGTCAGGCACAGACTGTCTGGCTGGCTGGGTAGCAGCTTCTGCAGCGGTGAACGAGGCCAGGTAGCCCGCCATGGCGCGGATGTCGTCGTCGGGCAAGTGGGCCAGCTCGCGCACCACGGGCGCCATGGGGCCGGAGGCGCTGCCGTGTTGCGGGCTGTGGC
>DATLGV010000046.1:0-2479 GCA_035540275.1 Acidovorax sp.
TACCTGCGCGCTCTACCTTTTGGCGAAAGCTGGTGAACACGCCGGGCAACTGGTCTACAGGCCAAGGCATCCGCGACGGGGGCAGCAGGCTGCTCTGCCACACGGTGCGCACCTGCAGGCCTGCGGCGCGCAGTGCGGCCACCTCGGCCTGCTCGTAGGGGGCGGCAATGTCATCACACACCACGGTGGTGGCACCCACGGCCTTTGCCAGTTGCGGCAAGGCGGTGGCGGGTGGGGCTTGGCAGATGAGCAGTGGGTTGCCCAGCGCGCGCATCCGCTGATGCAGACCGCGCAGTGCTGCGGCGGTAAAGGCCCGGCGGTGTGCACCCACCCGGGCAAATCCCCAGGGTGTGGACTCATCCGGTGCGGGCAAACACACCACGGGCAGCAGGTGGGTGGCACCGCTGGTGAGCGCTGCGCGCAGCGCGGGTTGGTCGTGCAGACGCAGGTCGCTCCTGAACCAGAACAGCACGGTGCTCATGCGGCGCCCTCCTCATCCGCCGCCTTGCCCGCGCGCTTGCGCTCGTTGCGGCAGCGGTCGGAGCAGTACTTGACCTCATCCCACACCTTCTCCCACTTCTTGCGCCAGGTAAAAGGCAGGCCGCAGTGTGGGCAGGTCTTTTGCGGAAGGTCGGATTTTTTGCGCATGCGCATGGTTCAAAAGTCCAGGGTTTGCTGCTGGGGGTGCTGGGCGGCGTGGCGTGCGCGGGCCTGGGCACGCGCCTGCGCGCTGCCGCCATCGCGAAACTGGCGGGAGCCGTGTTTTGCCACAATCGCAGCCTGGGCGGCGCGCACGGCGGGTTGGGCGCGCAGGCCGTGCACGCGGGCTTTGGCGGTGCGAGTGGCGGTGTCCAGGTCTACCAGCGGCTGGGCAATGTCGTGGCCCACGCGCACGCCGCAGCGGGCCTGCACATCGGGCGGCATGCGCCAGGGCTCCAGCAGCCAGGCATCGGGCACGCGGCGCAAGGCGGGCAGCCACTGGCGCACAAAGTGGCCGTGCGGGTCGTGGTCTTGCGCCTGCTTAATGGGGTTGTAGACGCGGGTGGTGTTGATGCCGGTGGTGCCCGCCTGCATTTGCATCTGGCTCCAGTGGATGCCCGGCTCGTAGTCCAGAAACTGGCGGGCCAGCCATTCGCCCACGGGCCGCCAGTGCAGCCACAGCGGATACGAGGCCACCGACACCAGCATGGCCCGCATGCGGAAGTTGATCCACCCCGTATCGCGCAGCATGGCCACGCAGGCATCGACCATGGGCCAGCCGGTGCGCCCGGCCACCAGGGCATTGAAGTGGGAGGGGTTCCATTCGCCTTCGCGCAGGCCGTTGTAGCCCCGGTGCAGGTTGTGGTGCTCCAGCGCGGGCTCTGATTCAAGCTTCTGGATGAAATGGCAATGCCAGTGCAGGCGGCTCATGAAGGCGGTGAGCCCCTTGCGCTGCCAGGGTGCGGCGGGGTCGGTGCTGGCTTGGAGTTGTTGCTGGCGGCGCTGGGTGGCCTGCACCACCTCGCGCATGCCCAGGCAGCCCAGGGCCAGGTAGGGCGAGAGGCGCGAGCAGGCACTGGGCGCAGTGAGCGGCGACGATATGCCGCCCCGGTAGCCCTGGCTGCGCTCTGCCAAAAATTCTTGCAGCACGCGCAGCCCCTCTTTGCGCCCACCTCGCTGGCGCTGCGGTGGGTCGTGCGCAGCCAAGCCCAGTGCAGCCCCGGTGGGCCAGGGCTGTGCGGGCCACGGCAGTGTGCGGCTGTGCAGTGCACCTGCCGCCGGGGCGGGCACCACGGACGCGTGCATGAAGATCTGCCAGTGCTGGTGCCAGTCATCGCGCGAGCGCAGGCGGCGCACCACGCCGTGCTGGGGCCATTCGCGCCAGGCTACGCCCTGCGTGCGGCACCAACGGCCCACGGCCTGGTCGCGGGCGTAGGTGTGGGCGTTGCCCGTTTCCTCATGGGCCACCAGGGTGTGGAAGGGAGCCAGCGCGTGCAGGCGGGCCAGCACGTCCACCACCTCGCCCACGGCCACCTGCAGCGTGGCGCCGCGCCGCTGCAGGGCCTGGGCCAGGTCGTGCAGGCTTTCTTGCACAAAGTGGTAGTGCTGCAGGGCGGCATCGGGTTGCGCCCACAGGCTGGGCTCAATCACATACAGACACAGCACGGGGCCACTGGCGGCGGCGTGGTACAGCGGGGCATGGTCGTGCACGCGCAAGTCGCGCTTGAACCAGACGACGGTGTAGCTCATGCCTTGCTCTGCCCTGCGCCGCTCTGGCCTCATCAGCCTGCGATCAGCCCATCAAGGCGCGGGCCAGCGACTGGCCGCTGAGCCATGCGCCCTCGACCTTGCCGCCGCTGATCCAGTCGCCGCACATGCCCAGGTGTGCATCAGCATCCCACCAGTGGCCCAGCGTGAGGGCGGGCTCGGTGTCGGCATAGCGCCAGCGGTGGGCGGTGGCTTGCACCAGCGCGGGCGCTATGCCGACACCGAGCCCGCC
>DATLGV010000047.1:0-4059 GCA_035540275.1 Acidovorax sp.
AGCTGGAGCTGGCCATGGGCAGGAGCCTGGACGGCTTCGCGGGTGCCGCACCGGTGACGGTGGCCCAGCGCATGAGCCCCAAGGCGGCGCCCGCAGCCGCGGCGGTGCCGTCGCCAGCAGCCCCGGCCGAGGCGCCAGTCCGCAAGGCGGCCCCTAAAAAGAAGACGTCGTAAAGACAAGCAAGGCGACCCCTGTCCCGGGACCCGAGAGGGCTGCAGGATGTGGTCTGTCAGGCCCTGCGCGCCATGCGGGTGAAAAGGAAAATGCCCGCCACCACCAGCGCCGTGCCCGCTGCCACCCACACCGTGAAGGGTTCGCCCAGGATCCATACGCCCATGAGGATGGTGGACAACGGGCCCACCATGCCGGTCTGTGCGGCCATGCCCGCGCCAATGCGCTCAATGGCCATCATCACCATCAGCACCGGCGCTGCCGTGCACAGGGTGGCGTTGAGCACCGACAGCCAGATCACCTCGGGGGCCACCACCGCCGCACTCAAGGGGCGCAGCACCACAAACTGCAGCAGGCAGCACAGGCATGCCACCGTAGTCGCCAGCCCCACCAACCGCAGCGAGCCCAGACGCTGCACCATCTCGCCGCTGTAGACGAGGTAGATGGCGTAGCTCACCGCGCTCAGGAACACCAGCAAGGTGCCCCAGGCAGCGTTGGCACCCTGCAGGTTTGCCTCGTGCCCGAACACCAGCACCACGCCGCTGTAGCTCACCAGCATGCCTGCGGCCTGCGCCCAGCGGATGCCGCGCCCATACAGCAGCCAGCCCAGCAGCACGACCAGGGTGGGGTTGAGGTACAGGATGAGGCGCTCCAGACTGGCACTGATGTAGGCCAGCCCGGCAAAGTCCAGAAAACTCGCCAGGTAGTACCCGGTGACCCCCAGGCCCAGCACACCGAGCCAGTCCCTGCGCGCAAGCGGCGGTTGGCCCCGGCTGGCCCACCATGCCATCACGGCAAAGATGGGCAATGCAAACAGCATGCGGTACATGATGAGCGTGACCGCATCCACCCCATGGCGGTAGGCCAGCTTGACGATGATGGCCTTGCCGCTGAAGGCAATGGAACCCAGAAATGCCAGCACGAGGCCGGAGGCAATGCTCTTCTTTGCAGTGGTCACAGGCAGGGAGGGTAGGAAGGGGCGCAAGGCGCCCGCGGGAGTGTTTGCCCACCCGGTGCCGCCGGATGGCTCCGCCAAGTGTGACACGACCGGGCTGGCGCTGGCCATCGAGCCTCTGCGTGGGCGCCCCCTTCATCAGCGATGGCAGCGGGGCGGGCGCGGCTTCCGGCCTGCCCGCCGAATCACCAGACGCACGGCCTCAGCGGTGCTTGTGGAACACCCGCTGGTGCAGCCGCCGCAGTGACCACCACACCCCCGCGGCCACCGCCGGGATCGCCAGGGCCGCCGTAGTCTCTGCCGACAACGGCCAGCCGAGCTTCTGCGCGCCCTTGGCCAGGTAGCTGACCAGCCCCACGATGTAATAGGTGATGGCCGCCACGGACAGGCCCTCCACCGTGGACTGCATTTGCAGCTGCAGATCCTGCCGGTGGTTCATGGTGGTCAGCAGCGCCTGGCTGCTTTGCTGCTGCTCGATCTCCACCCGGGTGCGCAGCAGGTTGCTCATGCGCGACACGCGCTGGGACAGCGCGTCCTGCCGCCGGGTAGCCCACTCGCAGGTGCTGCGCGCGGGGGTCAGGCGCCGGTCCATGAACTCCCGGATGGTCTGCATGCCTGCCAGGCGCGACTCGGCAACGTCCTGAATGCGGCGGTCCAGCAATTCAAAGTAGGCGCTGCTGGCCGAGAAGCGCGAGTGCGTGGCCGCGTACTGGCTCTCCACCTGCCCCGCCAGGCGGGTCAGCCGGTCGAGCAAGGCCGGTTCGTCGTCGCGGTTGGCCGTGCGGATGGCCTCGGCCAGGGCGGCCAGTTCACGCTCGGCAAAGGCCAGCACGCTGGCGGCCTCACGGGCTGCGGGCAGGCCCAGCAAGGCCGCCATGCGGTAGGTCTCGATCTCCAGCAGGCGCTGCACCAGACGTCCCAGGCGCCGTGGCGTCATGCCTCCTGCCAGCAGCACCATGCGCGAGAAACCGTCGGCATGGATCGCAAAGTCGGTGTACACCTCGCCATGCCCGTCAGCCACGGTGGACGCCACCAGCGTGTCCTCATGCAGCACATGCTTGACCAGCGAGCCCGAGCCGAAGGTGTGCGTGGGCAGCACCCACAGGTTCAGGCTGCAAAGGCACTGACCGGGCAGGGCCGCCAGCCAGTCGCGGGGCACGGCGTCTGCGGCGCTCGCGGGTTCGCGCTCGCCAAACGCTTCCACGGGCGTCGGGACCATGAAAGTCCAGGTGACAAACTCGGTGTGCAGCTCCCAGCGCAGCCTGAAAGCGCCCAGGTCCATGCGCAGATGGGTGGTCTGGGCATCGGGCAGCGCCATGTGGTGGTCACGCAGCAGCGCGGCCACATGGGCCCGGCTTGCTTCGCGCCCGGCCGCATCGGCCAGCATCACGACATGGGCGATGGCCAGGGGCGCATTCATCGCCTCGGGCGGGCGTGCGTGGATTTCGTTGTGCAGCATCACACGGTGGGGGTGCTGCGTGGGGAGAAAGGGTGTGGACATGGGAACCTCTGCCCGCGATTGTGTACCGGCCGAGGGGGCACCCTCTGGGTGCCACTGCCCAAAAAACAACGGCACCCGAAGGTGCCGTTGCTCAGTGGGGGAAAAAAGAGGCGATCAGTCTTCCACGAACGCTTCTTCGCGCTTGCTCTTCACGGCGGGCAGCAGCACGATGACGAGCAGCAGGGCTGCAGCCGCCAGAAGGCACGCCGACAGCGGACGCGTGACGAACACGCTCCAGTCGCCACGCGACAGCAGCAGCGCGCGGCGCAGGTTTTCTTCCATCATGGGGCCCAGGATGAAGCCCAGCAGCAGAGGCGCAGGTTCCGTGCCCAGCTTGTGGAAGATGTAGCCGATCAGGCCGAACGCACCCACCATCCATACGTCAAACGTGTTGTTGTTGGTGGAATACACACCCACCGCGCAGAACAGCACGATGGACGGATACAGCCAGCGGTAAGGCACGGTGAGCAGCTTGATCCAGATGCCGATCAGCGGCAGGTTCAGGATCACCAGCATCGCATTGCCGATCCACATCGAGGCAATCAGGCCCCAGAACAGCTCGGGGTTGCTGGTCATCACCTGGGGGCCAGGCTGGATGTTGTGGATGGTCATGGCACCCACCATCAGCGCCATCACGGCGTTGGGCGGAATACCCAGCGTCAGCAGAGGAATGAACGATGTCTGCGAACCGGCGTTGTTGGCCGACTCGGGCGATGCCACACCACGGATGTTGCCCTGGCCGAAAGGCACTTCGCCTGGCTTCAGCTTGGTCTTCTTCTCGACCGTGTAGGCCGCGAACGCAGCCAGCAGTGCACCGCCGCCTGGCAGGATGCCCAGTGCCGACCCCAGGGCCGTGCCGCGCAGCACGGCGGGGGCCATGCGCTTGAAATCCTCCCGTGTCGGGAACAGGCCTTCCACCTTGGCGGTGAACACCTCGCGGTCTTCGTCAGGACGCGACAGGTTGGCAATGATTTCGCCGTAGCCGAACACGCCCATGGCGATGGTCACGAAGCCGATACCGTCGGTCAGCTCAGGAATGTCGAAGCTGAAGCGGGCCACGCCGGAGTTCACGTCGGTACCCACCAGGCCCATCAGCAGGCCCAGCACGATCATGGCCACGGCCTTGAGCAGCGAGCCCGAGGCCAGCACCACGGCACCAATCAGGCCCAGCACCATCAGCGAGAAGTATTCGGCAGGGCCGAACTTGAAGGCCACCTCGGTCAACGGGGGTGCAAAGGCCGCCAGGATCAGCGTACCCACGCAACCGGCAAAGAACGACCCCAGGCCGGCAGCCGCCAGCGCGGGCCCCGCCCGCCCCTTGCGCGCCATCTGGTAGCCGTCGATCACGGTCACCACCGACGACGACTCGCCTGGCAGGTTCACCAGAATGGCGGTGGTCGAGCCACCGTATTGCGCGCCGTAATAGATGCCG
>DATLGV010000048.1:0-2278 GCA_035540275.1 Acidovorax sp.
GATGAACACCTGCCCGCTGTGCACGCGCTTGGCCATGCGGAACTGGCGGGCGCCATCGCGCGTCCAGATGCCCGCCACCAGGCCAAACTGCGTGGCATTGGCCAGCTCCACCGCATGGTCTTCGTCCTGGAAGGCCATGGCCGACAGCACGGGACCGAAGACTTCTTCTTGCGCCAGGCGGTGGCCCACGGGCACATCGCGCAGCAGCGTGGGGGCCTGGTAGTAGCCGGTCTCGGGGGCTTCGTCCACCACCACGCCCTGGGCCACCATGGGGATGCCGGCCACTTGCGCGTCCGACAGAAAATCCCACACGCGCTGCTGCTGCGTCTGGCGGATCAGCGGGCCCACGTCCAGGTCCATGGCGGCGGGGCCGACGCGCAGCTTTTCAAACGCCTTGCCCAGGCGCTCCAGCAGCGGTTCGTAGATCAGCGAGTCGATCAGCACGCGCGAGCCGGCCGAGCAGGTCTGCCCGGCGTTCTGAACGATGGCGTTGATGACCACGGGGATGGCGGCGTCCAGGTCGGCATCTGCAAAGATGATCTGCGGGCTCTTGCCACCCAGCTCCAGCGTCACGGGGCAGTGGCGCTCGGCAGCCACTTGCTGGATCAGCGTGCCGATCTTGGGGCTGCCGGTGAAGCTGATGTGGTCGATGCCCGGGTGGCGCGCCAGCGCGTCGCCCACCTCGTGGCCGTAGCCGGTGACGATGTTGAGCGCGCCGGACGGGAACCCCACCTCGGCCGCCAGCTGCGCCACGCGGATCAGCGACAGGCAGGCGTCCTCGGCCGGCTTGACCACGCACACATTGCCCGCAGCCAAGGCGCCGCCCACGCTGCGGCCGAAAATCTGCATGGGGTAGTTCCAGGGGATCACATGGCCCGTGACGCCGTGGGGCTCGCGCCAGGTGAGCACGCTATAGCCGTCGGGGTAGGGGATGGTCTCGCCGTGGAACTTGTCGCACGCACCGGCGTAGAACTCGAAGTAGCGTGCCAGCGCCATCGCGTCGGCGCGTGCCTGCTTGGTGGGCTTGCCGCAGTCGCGCTGCTCCAGCGCCGTCAGCTCGTCCGCATGCTCCAGGATCTTGGCTGAGAGCTTTTGCAGCAGGCGGCCGCGTTCCACCGGGGCGAGCTTCTGCCACACCGCGTGGTAGCACTGGCGGGCCGCATGCACCGCCGCGTCGATGTCGTCGGCGTTGCTGCGCTGGATCTCGTCGAAGGGCTGGCCGTCCGACGGGTCGATCACGGGGATCGTGCGGCCCGAGGACGAGGGCACCGAGGCGTTGGCGATGTAGTTGAGTTGCATGGCCGCCATTTTGCCCGGAAATGAAATGTGTGCTTAGTATTTATGCAAGAACAGGTTGATACGCCAGTACATCATGCCTGGGTTGCTACTGATTTGATAGTAATCAGGCGCAGGCGCCCCGCAGGCCGGCCAGGTCCAGAATCTCCACCTCGCCGCGCTGCACGCGCACCAGCTGGCGCGACTCCAGGTCCTTGAGAATCTGGTTGGTGGTCTGGCGCGAGATCGCCAGCATCAGCGACAGCTGCTCCTGCGAGATCTCGATCACCCGGCGCGACTGTCCTTCGGCCGTCCACTGCCCGTAGCCCTCGGCCATCATCACCAGGCGCCGCGCCAGGCGCTGCGGGGCGGGCAAAAGCGCCAGCTCTTCCATCGCCACAAAGGCCGAGCGCAGCTTGTCGGTCATCAGCAAGGCCAGCGCGTGCCAGTGCTGCGGGTGGGCCTGCAGCCAGTGCTGCAGTCGCTCGTGCGGGATGTGCACCAGGGTCGTGGGTTCGGTGGCCTGCGCATCGTGTGTGCGGGCCGAGTTGTCGAACACCGAGATCTCGCCAAACCAGTGCGGCGGCTCCAGGCGGATCAGCAGCGCAGCACGCGCCTCGTCGGCCCGCCCCCGGGTGCCCGAGATGCTGACCGCGCCGCGCACCACCGCATACAGGCCACAGGGCGCATCACCGCGCCGGAACAGCACCTCGCCCGTTGCCAGATGGCGCAACTGCGCCATGGCAATCAGCGGCTGGGCAAAGTCGGGCGGCAGGTGGGCAAACCAGCGGCCAGACTGGAGGACGGGTAAATAGGCAGAGGGGGTGGACATGGGATGCGAGTGAACGGGGCAGAAGGGCGGCGGGGGTTTTGTCGTCTGCACGACAGACGCTGGCACGGCCCGAGAGCGAGTATTGATGCTGCGCAAAACACATGCCGGAGACACCCATGAAAACCCTGATCGACCACCTTTCCCAATACGCCGACTACCACCGCGACCCGC
>DATLGV010000049.1:0-2402 GCA_035540275.1 Acidovorax sp.
ATCTGGACATCCACTGCGAAGGCGACCTGCACATCGACGGCCACCACACGGTCGAGGACGTCGGCATCACCCTCGGCATGGCCATCGCCCAGGCCGTGGGCGACAAGGCCGGCCTCACCCGCTACGGCCACAGCTATGTGCCGCTGGACGAGGCGCTGTCGCGCGTGGTCATCGACCTCTCCGGCCGCCCGGGCCTGCACATGGACGTGAAGTTCACCGCCGGCAGCATTGGCCAGCTCGACACGCAACTGGTGTTCGAGTTCTTCCAGGGCTTTGTGAACCACGCGGGCGTGACGCTGCACATCGACAACCTCAAGGGCGTCAACGCACACCACCAGTGCGAGACCATCTTCAAGGCGTTCGGGCGCACGCTCCGTGCGGCGCTGGAGCGCGATCCGCGTTCGGCCGGTGTCATCCCCTCCACCAAGGGTTCTCTGTGAATTTTTCAGCCAAATCGGGCGCAAGCGCTTGATTGGTATGCGCTAGCAGCTATGAATATGGAAGCAAAAACTGTGGCGGTCGTGGACTACGGCATGGGCAACCTGCGCTCGGTGTCGCAGGCCGTGCAGGCCGCCGCCGAGGGCACGGGCTGGACCGTGGTCGTCACCCAGCGCCCCGAAGACGTGCGCGCCGCCCAGCGCATCGTGCTGCCAGGGCAGGGCGCCATGCCCGACTGCATGCGCGAGCTGCGCGAGTCCGGCCTGCAGGAATCGGTGCTCGAAGCCGCTGCCTCCAAACCGATGTTTGGCGTGTGCGTGGGCATGCAGATGCTGCTGGACCACAGCGCCGAGGGCGACACCCCTGGGCTGGGCCTGATCCCTGGCGACGTGCTCAAGTTCGACCTGGCGGGCCGCACCCAGCCCGACGGCAGCCGCTTCAAGGTGCCCCAGATGGGCTGGAACCAGGTGCGGCAGATGCCCCATGCGCACCACGGGGGCGGCGTGCACCCGGTGTGGGCGGGCGTGCCGGACAACAGTTACTTCTACTTCGTGCACAGTTTTTATGCTGTGCCGCAAAATCCTGCCCATTGCGCAGGGCAGGCCGACTATGGCGGTTGGTTTGCTGCTGCGGTTGCACGCGATAATATTTTTGCCACCCAGTTTCACCCGGAGAAGAGCGCGGAGCACGGCCTGGCCCTGTACCGCAATTTTCTGCACTGGAATCCCTGATCCCTTAACCCCCACCCGTTCGGGCCGAGCTGCGTCTCGCCCTTTTTCACCCGAACTTCACCACCATGCTGCTCATCCCCGCCATCGACCTCAAAGACGGCCACTGCGTACGCCTCAAGCAAGGCGATATGGACCAATCCACCACCTTTGGTGAAGACCCCGCCGCCATGGCGCGCAAGTGGGTGGATGCCGGCGCACGCCGCCTGCACCTGGTGGACCTGAACGGTGCGTTTGCAGGCGTTCCCAAGAACTACGGCGCCATCAAGTCCATCCTGAAAGAGGTGGGTGACGACATTCCCGTGCAGCTGGGCGGCGGCATCCGCGACCTGGACACCATCGAAAAATACATCGACGGCGGCCTGCGCTACGTGATCATCGGCACGGCAGCCGTGAAGAACCCCGGCTTTCTCAAGGACGCGTGCAGCGCCTTCGGCGGCCACATCATCGTGGGGCTCGATGCCAAGGACGGCAAGGTGGCCACCGACGGCTGGAGCAAGCTCACCGGCCACGAGGTCGTGGACCTGGCCAAGAAGTTCGAGGACTGGGGCGTCGAATCCATCATCTATACCGACATCGGCCGCGACGGCATGCTCTCGGGCATCAACATCGACGCCACGGTGAAGCTGGCCCAGGCTTTGAGCATCCCCGTGATCGCCTCGGGCGGCCTGTCCAACATGGCCGACATCGAGCAGCTGTGCGCCGTGGAAGACGAGGGCGTCGAAGGTGTGATCTGCGGCCGCGCCATCTACAGCGGCGACCTGGACTTTGCGGCGGCACAAGCGCGTGCCGACGAACTGAACGGCTAAGGACTGCATGCTCGCCAAACGCATCATCCCTTGCCTGGACGTCACCGGAGGCCGTGTGGTCAAGGGCGTCAATTTCGTCGAGCTGCGCGACGCAGGCGACCCGGTCGAAATTGCCGCGCGCTACAACGCGCAGGGCGCTGACGAGCTCACTTTCCTCGATATCACCGCCACCAGCGATGGGCGTGATTTGATCCTGCACATCATTGAGGCCGTGGCGAGCCAGGTGTTCATTCCGCTCACCGTGGGTGGCGGCGTGCGCACCGTGGACGACGTGCGCCGTCTGCTCAATGCCGGCGCGGACAAGACCAGCTTCAACTCGGCCGCCATTGCCAACCCCGACGTGATCAACGCCGTGTCGGCCAAGTACGGTGCGCAGTGCATCGTGGTGGCCATCGACGCCAAGCGCCGCTCGGCCGAAGACGCGCTG
>DATLGV010000050.1:0-1538 GCA_035540275.1 Acidovorax sp.
CAGCAGCGTGATCTCGTAATCGAAGTCGATGAAGCCCTCGACGATCACGCGGCCGTGGCTGACGCGGCCGCCGGCCATCGCGTAGTCCCAGGCCCGCTGCACGTCGGCCGGGCCGTCGATTCTGCTCTGGCCCTTGCCCGAGCTGCTCATCACCGGCTTGACGATGCAGGGGTAGCCGATCCCGGGCCGGCCATCGGTGCCGTCGATCGCCGCCTGCAGCTCCTCCAGGGAGTCGCAGAAGCGGTAGGGGCTGGTCGGCAGCCCGAGCGTCTCGGCCGCCAGGCGGCGGATGCCCTCGCGGTCCATCGTCAGGCGCGCAGCGCGCGCCGTGGGGATGACGCGCACCAGACCTTGCGCCTCCAGCTCTTCCAGCATCGGCGTGGCGATGGCCTCGATCTCGGGCACGACCAGGTGCGGGCGCTCGGCTTCGATCAGCGCCTTGAGCTGGGCCGGGTCGCTCATGGTGATGGTGCGCGCATGGTGCGCCACCTGCTGGCCGGGGGCATTGTCGTAGCGGTCCACGGCGATGGTCTCCACCCCCAGGCGCTGCAGCGCGATCAGCACCTCCTTGCCCAGCTCGCCGGAGCCCAGCAGCATGACTTTGGTGGCGTGGGGCGACAGGGGGGTTCCGAGGGTGGTCATGGGAGGTTTTCCAGAAAAAAGAAGACGCAGACGCCACGAAGGACCAGGGCCTGCCGCGGCAATGCGGTGACTTTAATGCATGGGTGGTGGTCCCGTGCAACCGGGCGCGCCAGTGCATCAGACAGGATCGGTGCAAAAAAATTTCTGTGGCGGCCACATCCAATCCGCGCCCGGGTGCGTACCCCCTGTTGCAGCAGACCGCTCCTGCGGCGGCTGCGCCTTCCAACCCCTTCAAGAAAAGGCAACCACCATGCACACCCGGCCCCTGCACGCCCGTTTGACCCCCTGGACCCTCGCGCTTGCCACCGTCACCTTGCTGACGGCCTGCGGCGCCATGAAGCCCGCATCCAGCACCATGTACTCGCAGGACAGCCTGCCCGACACCATCAAGGTGCCGGCGGGCCACAAAGTCGCCATGGAAACCGTGGGCGTGGGCGAGATCACCTACGAATGCCGGGACAAAGCCAATGCGCCTGGTCAGACCGAATGGGTGTTCGTCGGCCCCCAGGCCGTGCTCAAGGACCGCAGCGGCAAGCAGGTGGGCAGTTACTACGGGCCACCCGCCACCTGGGAGTCCAGCGATGGGTCCCGGCTCACGGCCACGCAGCTGGCTGTAGCCCCTGCAGGCAACGGCAACCTGCCCTACCAGCTCGTCAAAGCCAACCCCGCCACGGGCACGGGCGCCATGACTGGCGTGACTTTCATCCAGCGCGTGGCCCTCCGGGGCGGCGTGGCGCCTGCAGCCGCCTGCAGCGCGGCCAACAAGGGCGAGCGCCAGATCGTGAAGTACCAGGCCGACTACATCTTCTGGAAGGCCGCGTAAAGCAGGCACGCCCAGGCCCCGGCAAAGGCTGCCGTCGGGGGCTGTGCGCCAGCACGCCGACATCGCACAATGG
>DATLGV010000051.1:0-3651 GCA_035540275.1 Acidovorax sp.
CTGAATGTTGGGCGTGCCATAGGTCGCCATGTAGAGCGCGGCCGAGCGTCCGGTGGTGTGGTAGCCGGGCTGCGATTCACGCTCCAGCAGCAGCACGCTGGCGCCCTGCCCTGCGGCGCCGGGCTGTACCAGTTGCCAGGCTACGGAGGCCCCGGCAATGCCCGCGCCAATCACGATGGTGTCCACGGTTTGCATGTTGGTGTCTCCTTTTAAACCGCCGACACCTGCGCTGCCGATGCCGCACGGTCGTCACGCGGCAGGCTGCGGGCGTCGCGGGGGTCGGGTGCCACGGTCACGATGGAGGTCAGCGCGGGTTCGGCGCACGTCTGCATCAGCTTGGCCAGGTCAGGCCGTGGGCGCGCCAGCCCGGCAATGCCCTTGAACGCTTGCTCCAGCGCATGCCCCACGCCCAGCGTGTGCCGGTCGGCGCGGAAACGGCCCACGATCTGCAGGCCAAACGGCATGCCAGCGTCGTCCAGCCCGCAGGGCAGGCTCAGCGCCGGATGGGTGGTGAGCGTGGTCACATACGTGAGCGCCAGCCAGCGGTAGTAATTGGCCTGCGGCTCGCCGTTGATGTGGCTGGCAAACAGCTCGGTCCAGGCAAAGGGCGACACAGGTGTGGTGGGCGCGAGGATGATGTCGTAGTCCTCGTACAACTTCTGGAACCGCGCCAGGATGCGTGTCTGCTCCGCCTGCGCCCAGGCGCTGTCCAGCAGCGTCATGGCGGCGCCCATTTCGTAGTTGGCGCGGGTGTTGGGGCCCAGGCTGGCGGGGTCGCGCTCGTAGGCCTCGCGCGTGCTGGCCACAAAGGCCTCGGCGCGCAGCACGTCAAAGCAGCGGTGCACATCGCCCAGGTCGATGTCGATGGCGTCGCAACGGGCAAACAGGTGCTTCATGGCCTGCACCTTGCGGCGAAACACGGTGCGGATACCGTTGTCCACAGCGCAGGCGCCAAAGTCCTCGGTGTAGGCCACACGCAAGCGGCTCAGGTCCACCGATTCGGGTAGCAGAAAGCTCATCGGGTCGAGCGGGTAGCTCAGCGGGTCGCCGGGCGACATGCCCGCCGATGCGGCCAGCTGCAGGCAGGCCTCTTCCACCGTGCGGCCCATGGGGCCCACCACCGAAATCGGCGTCCACCCCAGCAGCTTGCGCGAGCTGGGCACCACGCCGGGCGACGGCCTGAAGCCCACCACGCCGCAGATGGACGCCGGAATGCGCAGCGACCCGCCCGTGTCCGAGCCCGTGCACACCGGCAGCATGTCGCACGCCAGTGCAGCGGCCGAGCCACCCGACGAGCCCCCGGCGTTCAGGTTCGGGTTGAAAGGGTTGCCCGTGGCACCCCACACGGTGTTGCGCGAATTGGCGCCTGCGCCCATCTCGGGGATGTTGGTCTTGCCCGTGACGATGGCGCCCGCAGCGCGCAGACGCGCCACCAGCACGTTGTCCTCGGCCGGAATGTGCTCGCGGTAGATCTGCGATCCATAGGTGGTCAGCAAGCCCGCCGTGGCCTCCAGGTCCTTCACGCCCATGGGCAGGCCATGCAGCAGGCCCAGCGGCTCACCGCGCAGCACGGCCTGCTCGGCGGCCTGGGCCTCGGTGCGGGCGCGGTCGTAGCAGGTGGCGGTGACGGCATTCACATGGGGGTTCACCGCCTCGATGCGCGCAATGCAGGCGTCGAGCAGTTCCACCGGCGAAATCTCGCGTGTGGCGATGCGGTGGCGCAGTTCGTTGGCCGTGAGCTCAACCAGGGCTTGGGGACTTGTTGTGGTCATCTCGGGTTTGTCTCCTTGTTCACACGGCGATCAGTCTGCGGTGATGCCAGCGCGCTGTGCGATGGCACGCATCAGCGGCAGTTCCTTGTCGATCAGCTCGGCCAGTGCCGTGGACGGCGCATGGGATGGCTCGAACCCCACGGCGATCATCTTGTCACGCGTCTCGGGGTCTGACACCACCTGGGCCAGGGCCTGCTCCAGCCGCGTCTTCACGGCCGGCGGCAGGCCACGCGGGGCCACCATGGCCAGCCAGGTATCCATCTCCAGGCCCGGGTAGCCGCTCTCGGCCAGCGTAGGCACCTTGGGCAGCAGGGCCGAGCGCTTGCCGGAAGTCACCGCAATGGCCTTGATCTTGCTGTCCTTGAGCTGCGGCAGCGCGGCCGATACGGTGTCCACCGTGAACGGAATCTGCCCACCCAGCAGGTCGGTCATCGCGGGCGCACTGCCCTTGTAGGGCACATGCTGGATCTTGAGACCCGCCGCGTGGAAGAACATTTCGCCCGCAAACTGCGAGGTGGTACCCGCACCGAACGAGCCATACGAATACTTGTCGGGCGCAGCCTTCACCAGGGCCACGAACTGCTTCACGTCCGCCACCGGCACGTCCTTGTTGGCCAGCAGGATCAGGCCCGTGCGTCCGGTGATGCCGATGGGCTCGAAGCTCTTGACCGGGTCGTACGGCAGCTTGGCGCGCACGGCGGGGTTGACGGTGAAGGTGGTGCCCGAGCTCATGAGCAGGGTGTAGCCATCGGGTGCGGCCCGCGCCACCGACGTCGCACCAATCACCGTGCCCGCCCCCGCGCGGTTGTCGATCACCACGCTCTGGCCCAGCTTGTCGCCGAGCTTCTTGCCAATGAGGCGCCCCAGCACATCGGTGGCACCACCGGGCGGGAACGGAATCACCAGCGTGATGGGCTTGGTGGGGAAGGCGGCCTCCTGCGCCCTGGCCGGGGCCCACGCAGCGGCCCCCAGGGCGGCACAGGCGGCGGCAGACAAAAGCAGTTGCTTGCGGTTCATGGCGTGGCTCCAGACAAAAGCGAAAAAAAAGAGAGAAGAAGGTGCTCAGCAATCAGGCCTGCGCAGCCAGCACGGCCCGCCCGCGCTGCGCAAAGCCCTGGTACTGCGCATCGGGCACCAGCAGGCCGCCCGTGGTCCACACCAGGTGCGTGGCCTGGTGCAGCACGGCGTCGATGCCCGTGCTGCGCAGCCAGGCCTGCCCGGCCGTGGTGCCGGTCAACATGGCCGGGCCGCTGAAGCCTGCGGCGGCCGAGGGCTCGATGCGCTCGCCCAAGGCGTCCAGCACCCGCACCAGGTGCGCAAACAAGGTGTCGTCGGCGACAGTGAACACGCCCGACAGCAGCGGCCGCATCAGCTCGGCCGCCAGCAGGGATGCACGCGGCACGGCCAGGCCGTCGGCCTCGGTGCGGTTGGTCAGGCCCCAGTCGTAGACCGAGGGATGCTGCCCCACACCATGTGTTGCATCGGCCATCATTTGCACCATGAAGCACGGCGACTGCACCGGCTCGGCAAAAAAGCAGTGCACATGTGGCCCCAGTACCTGCCGCAGGCCAAAGGTGATGCCCGCGGGCGCGCCGCCCACGCCGCAAGGCAGGTAGACGATGAGCGGGTGCTCGGCATCCACCGCCACGCCCTGCTCGGCCAGCTGCTTTTGCAGATGCAGGGCCGCCGCGCTGTAGCCCAGCAGCAGCGAGAACGATTGCTCATCGTCCACAAAGTGGCACAGCGGGTTGCTGGCCGCCTCGGCACGGCCTGCGGCCACGGCGCGCTCGTAGTCGCCCGTGTGCTCCACCACCTGCACACCGCGCTGGCGCAGGCGGTCCTTTTTCCATTCTTTCGCGTCAGCCGACATGTGCACCGT
>DATLGV010000052.1:0-3039 GCA_035540275.1 Acidovorax sp.
GCGGACCTTCTGGATGTCCATGCCGGGCGACAACAAACATGTGGCCCGCATGCAGGCCACCTGGGCGTTTTTGCGCGAGGCGGTGGCGGCGCAGCAAGGGGTGTTGTTGCCCCCGGTACCGGCTGACTGAGGCGCTTGGCAGTTCGTCGGCCGTGGCCATCCTGGCGGCTTGGTCGATGCTGCCGAATTCGCCCCTTTAGCCCCCGCTCATCCCGCCATTGCCCGCGCTGCAGGCGCGTAACCTTGTGGCTCAGGGCGATGCTGCGGACTCCGGACGGTGGGGGTCACCAAGGCGGTCGCCACACAGGAGTTCATGGCGATGTCCCCTCTCATTTCCGGCCTCGCATCGGTGGCGTCGATGATTTTCAATGCGGCCTCCAGCGGCGCGGGCAAGGCGTCCGCGCGGCGTGGGGGTGAGGCGGCGGCGCCCGAGCCCTCGGCCGTGGTCACGCTCAGCCCCGAGGCGCAGACGCTGGCGGGCATGGCGGGGCAGGGCGTACTGGCCACGCAGGGGGCGTCTGCGGGCACGGTGACTGCCGTGGGCCGCTCAGCGGGCCAGACCACAGCGGCATTGCCCGGTGGCCGGGCAGCGGGTGCGGTGTCCAAGGACGATTTCCAGGCGCTGCTGACGCGGTTTGGCGCCACCGCAGACCAGAAGCAGCAGATCACCGCAGGCTTTGACGCCGACAAGGACGGCGTCATCACCCACGATGAATTCCTCCAGGGCCTGGCCCGCACCAGGGGCCAGCAGGCGGGCAGCGATCCGTTTGCGCAAGCCGTGCTGCAGGTGATGGACCGGGCAGGGAACGCCGATGGCACCGTGGCCAAGGAGGAGTTTGCTGCACTCTCGTCTGCGTTTGCGCTGGCCGAACGGCGTATTCGCTCGGCCTGAACCCTCTGCGTTGATCCGCGCACTGCGCCGCGCACCGATCCGAACGCAGGGCCGGTGGGGCGGCCGGGTGAGGTCGTAGGCATCCCTCAACGCCGCTGGCGGATGATCCAAAACCCGCAAAGCGCCGAAGGATCCGTGACCCGCACCCGGCGGCAGGTCATATCCGCCCCATCAGCAGCAGAATCACCAGGATCAGCACCACCAGGCCAATCCCGCCGCTGGGCCCGTATCCCCACGAGCGGCTGTGGCCCCAGGTGGGCAGCGCGCCGACCAGGATGAGGATCAGAACGATCAGAAGAATCAGCGAGAGTGACATGGCAGTTCCTTGTTGGAGTGGTTTGCGGTGAGTGCATTGTTGGGTGCACCCCGCGAACTGCCCGCAGGTGCGGCGCCCGCCGGGCGGTCAGGGATTTCCGACACGGGCTGTGGGATGCGCGGACCGCAGCGGGGTGCGGCCCCGCTGGCTCATTGCAACGCCATGTCAAAAATGATAGCTGCCAGCGTATGTTGGACTGGCGCTTGCAGTCGTTTGGGCTTGAGTCGTCCGCCGCGAGGCCCTGCCACGCGGCGGAAGGGCTCAGTGCGCGCCCGCGGCGTCTGCCGCACCCGCGCCACCGGCGCGTGCAGGGCGCTTGGTCAGCCAGATCAGCCCGATGAGCAGCAGGAACAAACCTGCCGACCCCAAAAAGATGTCGTTGGCCGCGCGGGTGAAGGCCTGCTGGTCGATCAGCCGGTTGATCTGCGCCAGCGCCTGCATCTGCGTGAGGCCCGAGGCCATCAAGCCGTCCAGCGTCTGCGCAAACACGCCCTGGCCTTGCACCAGCCCCTCGGTCAGGTGCGCGTGGTGCATGGCGGCGCGGCTTTCCCACAGCGTGGTGGCAATCGACGTGCCCATGGCACCGGCGGTAATGCGCACGAAGTTCGACAACCCCGCCGCTGCCGGGATGCGGTCTGGCGACACGCCAGCCAGCGTCAGCGTGGTCAGCGGGATGAAGAAGAACGCCATGGCCGCACCCTGCAGCAGTGTGGGGATCAGGATGTGGATGAAGTCGGTCTGCACCGTGAACTGCGAGCGCATCCACAGCACTGTGCTGAACACTACAAACGCCCCGGTCGCCATACGGCGCGGGTCCCACTGGCCGACCTTGCGGCCCACCAGCGGCGTGAGCAGAATGGCGAACACACCCACGGGCGCCAGCGCCATGCCGGCCGATGTCGCGGTGTAGCCCATCCACTGCTGCAGCCACAGAGGCAGCAGCACCACGTTGCCGAAGAACAGCGCGTAGGCCACCGACAGCGCCAGTGCACCAAACGTGAAGTTGCGGCCCTTGAAGAGCTTGAGGTCCACCACCGGGTGCTTTTCGGTCAGCTCCCACACCAGGAACACGGCAAACGCCACCACGGCCACCACACACAAGGTGATGATCTCGCCCGAGGCAAACCAGTCCAGCTCCTTGCCCTTGTCGAGCATGAGCTGCAGCGCGCCCACCCACAGCACCAGCAGGCTCAGGCCCACGGTGTCGATGGGCAGCTTGCGGATGGGGGTCTCGCGCTTGCGGTAGATGCCCCAGGTCAGCACCCCGGCCAGCAGGCCCACGGGCACGTTGATGTAGAAAATCCACGGCCACGAGATGTTGTCGGTGATCCACCCACCCAAGAGCGGCCCCACCACCGGCGCGACCAGCGTGGTCACACCCCACAGCGCCAGTGCCGTGCCTGCCAAGGCACGCGGGTAGCTGGCCAGCAGCAGGGTTTGCGACAGCGGAATCATCGGCCCGGCCACCAGGCCCTGCAGCACGCGGAAGAAGACCAGCATCTCCAGCGACGAGGCAAAGCCGCACAGCCACGACGTGAGCACGAACAGCAGCACGCTCATGGTGAACAGGCGCACGGCGCCAAAGCGCTGCGTGAGCCAGCCGGTGAGCGGCACCGAGATGGCGTTGGCCACACCAAAGCTGGTGATGACCCAGGTGCCCTGGCCGGGGCTCACGCCCAGGTCACCGGCGATAGCGGGGATGGAGACGTTGGCAATGGACGAGTCCAGCACGTTCATGAACGTGGCCAGCGACAGCGACAGCGTGCCCAGCAGCAGGGCGGTGCCCTGCAGTGGCGGATAGGCAGCGGGCGGGCCGGGTGGCGCCGCAGGG
>DATLGV010000053.1:0-6895 GCA_035540275.1 Acidovorax sp.
TAACCGCCGCCGCCACCACGGCGGCCGCGTTCCGCCATGCTGTCCACGCTGGTGCGCATGGGGTCGGGCTGACCGCCCGCACCATGGCCCGAACTGCGATGGCCCGGATTGCTGTGACCCAGGTGGGTACCCAGGTGTGCATTGGCGCGGGGGGGTTGTGCGTCATCGTAGCGATGGCCACCGCCGTCCTCGGGGCGCGGGCCCCGGCTGCGTGCTGGGGCCTGGGATGCGCCATCACGCGCGCCGCCCCGACCACCGCCTTGGCCGCCCCGGCCGCCGCCGGCTGGGCCCTGGGCGTTGCGGGGAGCTCCGCCACCGGAGCGGCCACCGCCGCCACCGTTACCAGCGCGGGGGGCGCGCTCGCCGCCGCCTTGGCTGGCCTTGTTGGTGCGGATGCGTTCCATCATTTCGCTGCGGGCGGCCTTGGCGGCTGCCTGCATCACCTCACGGCTCGGGGGCTTGCCTGCGCCGCCCCAGATGGTCTGGCGGCCCATGGCAATGGGCTCGGCCTTCTCGCCGGGCTCGGGGCCAAAACCTTCGATGACCTGCACGGGGATCTGCTGCTTGGTGAAGCGCTCGATATCCATCATGAAGCCTTCTTCGTCCATGCAGACCAGGCTCACGGCTTCGCCCGTGGCGCCCGCGCGGCCCGTGCGGCCGATGCGGTGCACGTAGTCTTCGGAGACGTTGGGGATTTCGTAGTTGACGACATGCGGCAGGTCATCGATGTCGATGCCGCGCGCGGCGATGTCGGTGGCCACCAGGGCGCGGATCTCGCCGCTCTTGAAGCCTGCCAAGGCCTGTGTACGGGCGCTCTGGCTCTTGTTGCCGTGCAGGGCCATGGCCTGCACGCCGTTCTTGGTCAGGAACTCGGCCACGTTGTTGGCGCCGAACTTGGTGCGCGTGAACACCAGTACCTGGCTCCAGTTGTGCTGCTGGATGATGTGCAGCAGCACCTGCTTTTTCTTGCCGCGGCCCACGGGGTGGATCACCTGCGAGATGCGCTGCACCGTGGTGTTGCGCGGGGTGACCTGGATGCTTTGGGGGTTCTTGAGCAGGGTATTGGCCAGCTCGCGGATTTCGTCGCTGAAGGTGGCCGAGAACAGCAGGCTTTGCTTGTCCTTGGGCACCAGGGCCAGCACCTTCTTCACATCGTGGATGAAACCCATGTCCAGCATGCGGTCGGCTTCGTCCAGCACCAGCACTTCCACCGTGGACAGGTCCAGGAAGCCCTGTTGCTGCAGGTCCAGCAGGCGGCCGGGGGTGGCCACCAGGATGTCCACGCCGCGCTTGATGCGGTCGATCTGCGGGTTCATGCCCACACCGCCAAAGACCACCGTGGAGTTGATATCGAGGTACTTGCCGTATTCGCGCACGGACTCTTCGACCTGTGCGGCGAGTTCGCGGGTGGGGGTCAGCACCAGGGCGCGGATGCCCTTGCCGCCAAACTTGTTCTTGGGTGCCGTGCCTTGCGACAGGCGGTGCAGCATGGGCAGGGTGAACGCTGCGGTCTTGCCGGTGCCAGTCTGCGCGCCGGCCAGAAGGTCGTGGCCTTCCAGAACAGCGGGAATGGCCTGGGCCTGAATGGGCGTGGGGGTTTCATAGCCCGTTTCATGCACGGCCTTCAGGATGGCAGGAGCCAGGTTCAGTTCGTCAAATGTCATGTCGTTGGATGCGCCCGTCCGGGGCGCTGGGTATCGGCCTGTCGTGCAACGGGGAGGTTGCCGAGCCAGTCTCAGGCTGATGAGGTTCAGGATTGGGAGCCTGGAAGCGTGGCTTCCTTCGTCCCCAGCAGTGTGCTGATGTGGCGGGCAACTGGAGCCCGCAACGGGGGTATTGTCGCATGGACCGATAATCCAGGGTTTGAGAGCGCGTTCGGCGTCTTTTTGGATGGCTCCAAATGGTGCCCCGAATCCGCTCGGATGCAGACTTTCTGCCCACTTTCGCAAGCTAGAACCCTCCATGGCCCAATACGTTTATTCGATGAATCGCGTCTCCAAGACCGTGCCGCCCAAGCGGCAGATCTTGAAGGACATCTCCCTGAGCTTCTTCCCGGGCGCCAAGATCGGCGTGCTGGGTCTGAACGGCTCGGGCAAATCCACACTGTTGAAGATCATGGCGGGCGTGGACAAGGAGATCGAGGGCGAGGCCATCCCGATGCCGGGCATCAAGATCGGCTACCTGCCCCAGGAGCCGCAGCTCAACAACGAGCACACGGTGCGCGAAAGCGTGGAAGAGGCGATGGGCGAAGTGTTTGCCGCCAAGGCCAAGCTCGAAGAGGTGTACGCCGCCTACGCCGAGCCCGATGCAGACTTTGACGCCCTGGCCGCGGAACAGGCGCGCCTGGAAGCCATCATCGCCACGGCCGGTACCGACTCCGAGCACCAGCTCGAAATTGCGGCCGACGCGCTGCGCCTGCCGCCGTGGGATGCCAAGGTCGGCCTGCTGTCGGGTGGTGAAAAGCGCCGCATCGCGCTGTGCCGCCTGCTGCTGTCCAAGCCCGACATGCTGCTGCTGGACGAGCCCACCAACCACCTGGACGCCGAGAGCGTGGACTGGCTGGAGCAGTTCCTGCACCGTTTCCCGGGCACCGTGGTGGCCATCACCCACGACCGCTACTTCCTCGACAACGCCGCCGAGTGGATTCTGGAACTGGACCGGGGCCACGGCATTCCCTACAAGGGCAATTACAGCACCTGGCTGGACCAGAAGCAGGCCCGCCTGGAGTCCGAGCAAAAGGGCGAGGAGGCCCGTGCCAAGGCCCTGAAGAAGGAACTGGAGTGGGTGCGCCAGAACGCCAAGGGCCGTCAGGCCAAGAGCAAGGCGCGTATCGCACGCTTCGAGGAGCTGAGCGACTACGAATACCAGAAGCGCAACGAAACGCAGGAAATCTTCATTCCTGTGGCAGAACGCCTGGGCACTCAGGTCATCGAGTTCAAGAACGTCACCAAGTCGTTTGGCGACCGCGTGCTCATCGACAACCTGTCCATGAACATCCCGGCGGGCGCCATCGTCGGCATCATCGGCCCGAACGGTGCCGGTAAATCGACCCTGTTCAAGCTGATCGCGGGGCGCGAGAAGCCCGACAGCGGCGAGGTCATCATCGGTTCCACCGTGAAGATGGCCTTTGTGGACCAGCACCGCGATGCGCTGTCGGATGAAAAGACCGTGTGGGAAGACATCTCGGGCGGCCTGGACATGATCAACATCGGCAAGTTCACCATGGCCAGCCGGGCCTACGCCGGGCGCTTCAACTTCAACGGCGGCGACCAGCAGAAGAAGGTGGGCATGCTGTCGGGCGGTGAGCGCGGCCGACTGCACCTGGCCAAGACCCTGATTGCTGGCGGCAACGTGCTGCTGCTGGACGAGCCTTCGAACGACCTGGACGTGGAAACCCTGCGCGCGCTGGAAGATGCTTTGCTCGAATACGCGGGCACAGTGTTGGTAATCAGCCACGATCGCTGGTTCCTGGACCGGATCGCCACGCACATCCTGGCCGCCGAAGGTGACAGCCAGTGGACGTTCTTTGACGGCAATTACCAGGAGTACGAGGCCGACAAGAAGAAGCGCCTGGGTGAAGAGGGTGCAAAGCCCAAGCGGATGCGCTTCAAGGCCCTCAAATAAGGGCCGAGGTCAAGTAGGATTGCATCTGGAAACCTCTTGCCCGATTTCTCTTCCCCACCATGTCCCTGCCCGCATCGCGTCTGAGAGTCGTTTTTCGCGCCTGCGTTGTCAACGCCGTTCGCGGGGGGGAGGCCCTGATGGGGCAGCTCGTCAAGGTCACCCAAGGCGCCTTGACCGGCGAGGAGTCGAGTAGCCGCAACGCGCAGCAGCGCAGCGGGCTGAGCGACGCGCTGCTCCTGCTCAAGGAGCATGAGGCGGCGCTGGTCAAGGGCTATCCCATGGCCCTGCTGGAGATCTTTGCCGAAGGACCCGCCCCGGCCAAGGGGCGCAGTTCGGCCGACGATACCGGCATGGACTTCGGCGAACTGTCGCTCATGGACGAAAGCGAAATGCAAGCCCAGGTGGAGCTGTCCAAGGCGCAGCAATCGGCCCTGCACGCCACCGACGCCGTGCTGGCCGAACTCAATACGCTGGTGAGCGCTGCGCAAGGCCTGCGCAGCGTGCAACCCGAGCGCAATCCCCTGCGGCCAGAGAGCTACATCCGCGCGCTGCAGCAGGTGGTGGGCGAGACCGGTGTCTCGGCCGAGGTCCGCCAGCTGTGGATGCAGCACATGCGCGATCTGATGGGCAAACTGCTGGCCGAAGAGTACAAAAAGACTGCCCAGAGCCTGCGCGAGCATGGAGTTCAGCCGGTGGGCTATGCGGTGGCGGGCACCCCTTCGGGCGGCGCGCGCAGCGCAGGCCCTGGCACCGGTTACGGTGGGTCCGGCTATGGCGGCCCGGCCACGGGTTATGGCGGCGGTTATTCGGGGTATGGCCCGTCGATGAACGCGCCCATGGGCGACTATGGCAACACGGGCTACGGGCGTGGCATGGGTCCGGGCACGGGCTGGAACGGTGAGTCCCAGCAAGGCGCCATGGTCTCCTCGGAGGCCGCCGAAGAGGCCTTGCTCACCGTGGGTATCCTGCGCCAGATGCTGGCGGGCGGCGATCCGTTTGCCCTGCCGGTCAATGCGGCAGTGCCTGCCCAGGCGTTGGGCGTGCCGAGCGGAACGGGCCAGCCCGCATGGGGGGACCCCCGCGCTGGCGCTGTCAGCGCCCAGTCGTCGCTGGCGGGGGGGTACTACCCCTCGGCAGCGGCTGCCGAAGCCGTGGAAGACATGGCTCAACTGGAGCGCCTGGTAGGGCGTCTGGCTGGTGGCGGCGCGGTCAGTCAGCCAGGTTCATTGTCGCCCACGCCCTTGACGGGTTGGCGGGGGCCTGGCGTGGCGCCGGTGGTGTATGCGGCCATGCCCATGGAGGCCGCCACCCAGTCCACCGCCATGGCGGTGGAGGTGGTGGGGCGCATGATGGCCAACATCGCCCAGGACGCCCGTTTGCTGGCCCCTGTGCAGCAGGCCGTCAAGAGCCTGGAGCCCGCCCTCAAGCAGCTGGTGCACCATGATGGCCGGTTTTTTACCGACAGCGGCCACCCGGCGCGCCGGCTGCTGGACGAGCTGACGCAGCGCAGTCTGGCATTCACTGCAGAGACAGAGCCCGGTTTCAGCCGTTTCATGCGGCTGGTGACCGAGGCCGTGGGCCATCTGTCGGCCCACGAGGTCAAGGATGCGGGACCGTTCGACACGGTACTCAAGGCGCTGCAGTCCGCCTGGGACACCCAGGAGCAGAAAATCAAGGCCCAGCAGGAGGCCGAGCAGAAGGCGAAATGGCAGGCCGAGCAGCGTGAGCTGCTGGCCGAGAAGATCGCTGCCGATATCCGCAAGCTGCCCGATGTGGACCGGGTGCCATCGGATGTACTGGATTTTGCCGCGGGCCCCTGGGCTGACGTGGTCGCTCTGGCGCAGGTGATGCGCGGCGACGACAGCCAGGACGACGACCCGAGCGGCTACCTGGCCCTGGTCCCGGTGCTGCTGTGGACTGCGCAGCCCGACCTCACGCGCCAGGAGACCGACCGGCTCAATGAGGCCATCCCCGGTTTGCTGGCCAAGCTGCGCAAGGGCCTCAAGACCATCAACTACCCCGCTGTGCAGACCAGTGCGTTCCTGCAGCGGCTGGTGGCATTGCATCAGGCGGCTTTTGAAAAACCGACACCAGCCCCGGCGCCCGCTGCAGCCTCAGAGCCCGCGATGGCCGAGCCTGAACTGCCTGACCCTGCCGAGGCATCGGCCTTGGCACCGCAGGACAGTGCCCAGGCACCGCTGGACGCTCCTGATCCCTATGCCGACTTTGTCATCGGGGCGTGGGTGGAACTGGTGACCAACGGCCGGGTGGTGCGTACCCAGCTCACCTGGGCCAGCCCGCACCGCACCCTGTTCCTGTTCACTGCGCCTGACGCCAGCACCCAGTCCATGACACGCCGCATGCGTGACAAGCTGGCGGCCGACGGCTCGCTGCGCGTGGTGCCGGCCCAGCCGCCCATGCCGGCCAAGCCAGCGGCCCGCGCCTCGGGGGCCGCTGAAGCGGGTGCCGCGGATCGCAGGTCTTCCGATGGGCGTTGGGGTTCGAGCTCCAGGGCGGCGCCGCTTTCCCAGTCTGCGCCGCTGTCCAGATCAGCCCCCCTGGCCCCGCCTTCGGGCGCCAAGTCCTCTAAAAATCGCTGAGCGCCAGGAAGCACTGGCGGCACGGCGCAGATCGTTCCGTGGGCTTTGTGCGCTGCCCGCTGCGGGGCAGTGTCCGGGCTATGCCCCTGTGCCCGGCAAATCCCCGACCGCGGCATTTCTTGGGTGCGCAGCGCTGCCGCTGCCCTCTGAAGCGCGCAACAGCTTCTTGCGTACCAGATGGATGTGGTTGCGCAGTGCATACAGTTCGTCGGCATACGACAGGGGCACGCTGACTTTTTCGGCCTGGGCCTCCAGGTCGTCCAGGGTGCGAAGCAGGGTCGCGGGGTCGCTTTTGCCCATCTCGAGGTCGTTCTCGATCTCGCGCAGGCGGCCATACCAGCGGAACACCCGCGACCGCACCCGGAACTGGTAGAGCGGCGGCACGATCCGCGACAGCGGCAGCATGATGGCCAGCAAGAGGCCCAGCACCAGCCACATCCGCTCGATCAGGTTGGCCAGCCAGAACGGCAGGTAGCGTTGCAGCACGGGCACCGGCTCGTTCATAGCGCGGTCGCCCTCCTTGGCAATCGGCAACTCGCTGCCGCGCGTGTTGGGAAACTCGCGCGCCCGGTTGAACCAGCCCGCGCCGCTGTGCAGCTTTTGGGCGTTCTGGGCAAACAGGGTGAGCAGGGCGGGGTGTGTGCCATCACGCGCCAGCAGGGAGGTAGTGG
>DATLGV010000054.1:0-11967 GCA_035540275.1 Acidovorax sp.
CAGCATCGAGAACCAGGCCAGCACGCCAAACACGTGCCGGTGGGCGGCCAGCACCGAATACTCGATCACATGGCGCACGATCTCGCTGCGCGGCAGCGCGCCCACATCCACCTGCTGCCAGTGCGCAAGGCGCTCTCGCGCCGCATCTTCGTCCCCCTCTTCCAGCGCATCGCGGATGCTGGTGAAGTGGTGGCTGAACTGCCGAAAACCCAGCGTGACGTACAGTACCGCCACGCTCCAGAGCACTGCAAACGGCCAGCCAAGCCCCCACAACAGCAACCAGTGAATGGCCAGTGTGACCAGCGCGGGAACAAGCACCGCGAGGCTCCACGCCACCCACCCATGGTGCGATTTGCCCGCGTCGAAATTGCGGCTCACGGACAGCGCCCACGCACGCAGCCCCGCATGGATGGGATTGCTGCGGGCCAGGGGACGTGCCTGCTCGATCAGCAGAGCGAACAGGATGGCGAAGAAACTCATGGAGGGCAATGATACTGGCGCTTCGCCCTAGTGCGCCCCACGGCGTGCGCGGCAGCTTCAGGCCTGCATGAAGCGGTAGAAATTGCGCAGCATGCCCGCCGTGGCGCCCCAGATGAAATGGGTTTTGCCCCGCTGCTCGTAGGGCATGGAGAACCACTCGCGGTGCACGCCATCGCGATCGAACACATGGCGACGGTGATGGGCCGGGTCGAGCAGGAAGGCCAGGGGCACCTCGAACAGGTCGGCCACTTCATACGGGTTGGGCCGCAGCACGCAGTCCGGCTGCACCAGGGCGACCACGGGGGTGATGATGAACGATGAGCCGGTCACATAAGTGGGCAAGGTCCCCAGCACCTCGACAAACGCACGGTCAAGCCCCACCTCTTCCTGTGCCTCGCGCAGGGCGGTGTCGGCCGGGCTGGCGTCTTCCGGATCGGCGCGCCCCCCCGGAAAAGCGACCTGCCCGGAATGGGTGGACAGGTGTGCCGTGCGCTCCGTCAGCAGCACCATGGGCTGCTCGCGCAACACGATGGCCAGCAACACGGACGCATGGGCCGGCTCGCGGTTCATGAACTTCTTTTCCAGCACCACCTCCGGCTCCCATTGGGGCGGCTGCGCAAAACGCGCGCGCAGTGCATCGGGCGTCTGCGCCGCCAGGGGCACGGCGGGCAGGTGCGTGTCCACCCCGACCACCGGCACCATGCGGGGGTCAAAGTCGGGCAGGCTCGACAGAGGCGCGATGACCGATGAGACGGCGGGAGGAGAAGGAGGGTTCACAGGTAGCGAAACAGGTTTTCGACAGACCAAAAACAAAAAGCCGCTACAGGCTGATGCTGTAGCGGCTTGTCAGGACAGGCCCTCGCCTTGCTTGGATCAAGCGGCGGTGGCGGCAGCCTTGACGCGCGAAGGCAGCTTTTCCTTGATACGTGCCGACTTGCCACTGCGGTCACGCAGGTAGTACAGCTTGGCACGGCGCACGTCACCACGGCGCTTGACTTCGATGCTGGCGATCAGCGGGCTGTAGGTCTGGAACGTACGTTCCACGCCTTCGCCGCTGGAGATCTTGCGCACGGTGAAGCCGCTGTTCAGGCCGCGATTGCGCTTGGCAATCACCACGCCTTCGTAAGCCTGCACGCGCTTGCGGTTACCTTCCACCACGTTCACGCTCACGATGACGGTGTCACCAGGGGCGAATTCGGGGATGGACTTGTTCAAGCGGGCGATTTCTTCCGCTTCCAGGGTCTGGATCAGGTTCATGTGAGTTTCCTAGTGATCTTGTCCGCGCCAAAAATGGCTGCGTCGGGATTGACGTCTCAGTGTTTTGCGGGAGAACTCCCGGGCAAAACGGCCGGCCAGAGGATCGAAAAGCCTTTGATTATAGCAATTCAGCCGAGCTTGGCCAATACCGCCTCATCGGCGGGCGCCAAACGCCCTGCCTGGCGCGCGGCGTCGATGAGATCGGGCCGGTGGCGGGCCGTGGTGGCCAGGCGCTGGTCGCGCCGCCAGCGCTCGATCTGCGCATGGTGGCCCGACAGAAGGGCGGCAGGCACCTGCTGCCCCGCCCAATCCTCCGGACGGGTGTAGTGCGGGCAGTCCAGCAGGCCATCGAGCGCGGGATTGAAACTGTCGAGCTGATGGCTGCCCTCATCATTGAGCACGCCAGGCTGCAGGCGCGCCACCGCATCCAGCAAGGCCATGGCGGCAATCTCGCCCCCCGAGAGCACGAAGTCGCCCAGGCTCATCTGCAGATCCACGTGCGCATCGATGAACCGCTGGTCGATGCCCTCGTAGCGGCCGCACAGCAACACCGCTCCCTCGCTGGCAGACCAGCGCTCCACAGCAGCGTGGTTCAGCGACTCGCCGATGGGAGAAAAAAGCACCAGCGGCGCCTGAGCCTCCTTAGGCTCACCCCGCTGCGCCCGGATGGCCGCGAGGCAGCGCGCCAGGGGTTCGGCCATCATGACCATGCCGGGGCCGCCGCCAAACGGGCGGTCATCCACCCGGCGGTAGTTGCCGTCGGCATAGTCACGCGGGTTCCACAGGCGCACATCGACCTGGCCGCTGGCATAGGCGCGCCGGGTCACGCCGCTTGCCAGAAAGGGGGCAAACAGCTCGGGAAAGAGGGTGATGATGTCAAAGCGCATGGTACGCGGCGCGGCTCAGGGAGCGCCTGTCAGTAGTCGGGCTGCCAGTCGACGGTGATGCGTTTCTCGGCCAGATCCACCTTGTCCACAAAGGCCGAGACAAACGGGATCATGCGCTCCTGCGCCTTGCCATCCTGCTCGTAGGCCAGTACCAGCACGGTCTGGGGGCCGGTGGACATCAGCTCGCGCACCTGGCCCAGCGCCACGCCTTCGCGGTTGACAACCGACAGGCCGATCAGATCGACCCAGTAGTACTCGTCATCCGAGGTGGATGGGAAGCTGGACCGCGGCACAAAAATCCGCGCACCCCGCAACGCCTCGGCGCCGTTACGGTCGTCAATGCCCTGCGCCCAGGCTACCACGGAGTCCGAATGGTCCTTGGCCTGGCGGATGGGCAGCAGCACGGTGCCGTCGAAGGTCTTGGCACCGCGCTCGGAGGGCTGCAGGTACCAGCGTTTGGACGAAAAAAGCGCCTCGGGATTGCTGCTGTGCGGCAGCACCTTGAACCAGCCCTTGACGCCCCAGGCATCTGCAATGCGCCCTACTTCAACGGCGTCGGCAGGCAGTTCTGCGGGTTCGAGGGTCAGCGGTGTGGTGGCCATGGCAGTGAATCCGGAATGAGAAAAGGGCGGGTTCCGCCAGACCAGCCGACGGAACCCGCCCTTTTCGGGGAGCTTTAAGCAGCCTTCTTGGCGGCTTGCTTGATCAGGCGGTCCACCGTGGGGGACGACTGGGCGCCGACGCCCACCCAGTAAGCCAGACGGTCTTGCACGATGCGCAGGCCTTCTTCGGATTCCTTGGCGGTGGGGTTGTAGAAGCCGATGCGCTCGATGAAGCGGCCGTCACGGCGCACGCGCTTGTCAGCAACGACGATGTTGAAGAAAGGACGGCCCTTGGAGCCGCCGCGGGAGAGTCGAATGACGACCATGATTTATCCTTCGGGTGGTGAACTCCGGCAACAATTGCCGTAAGCCACAGTGTTCGCAACCATATTCGCAACGCTTGAGACACGCGACATGGCCACCCGGCCAGCGACACGCTGCAAAGCCCGCGATTATATCTATTTGTTCCCATGTCCACCATCCGCCCCAGCACCGACAGCGATATACCCGCCATTACCGCCATTTACCAACACCATGTGCTCCACGGCACGGGCACGTTCGAGATCGATCCCCCTTCCGAAGCCGACATGGCGGGCCGCCGCGCTGACGTGCTGGCACGCGGCCTGCCCTGGCTGGTGGCCGAGCAGGACGGACAGGTGCTGGGTTTTGCCTATGCCAACTGGTTCAAGCCGCGTCCTGCCTACCGCTTCTCGGCCGAGGACTCGATCTACGTGGCCGACAGCGCCCGTGGCATGGGCCTGGGCCGCAAGCTGCTGGCCGAGCTGGCCGTGCAGGCCGAGGCCGTGGGCGTGCGCAAGCTGCTGGCGGTGATTGGCGACTCGGCCAACGCAGGCTCCATCGGCGTGCACCGGGCCCTGGGCTTTACCGATGTGGGCGTCATGCGCTCTGTGGGCTGGAAGTTTGGCGCCTGGCGCGATATCGTGCTCATGGAAAAGACCCTGGGTGCGGGCGACACCACCTCCCCCGAATAACGCTCCGCTCCCATGAAAAACAAGACCGTGGCGGCCTGGCTCGCCTTTGTGGGCGGGCCCTTGGGCCTGCACCGCTTTTATCTGCACGGCCTGTCCGACATGCTCGGCTGGTTGCTGCCCATCCCCACGGCGCTGGGCATCTATGGCATCCAGCGGGTGCAGCAACTCGGCCAGGACGACCACTACAGCTGGGTGCTGATTCCGCTGCTGGGCTTCACGATTGCCGCCTGTGCGCTGCGTGCCATCCTGTATGCACTGATGACGCCCGAGGCCTGGAATGCGCGCTACAACCCCGGTGCCGCACCCGATGCCGCACCGGGCAGGACGCAATGGATCACAGTGGGCGCCATCGTGGTGTCCCTGCTGATTGGCACCACAGTGCTGATGGCCAGCCTGGCGTTCAGTTTTCAGAGGTACTTCGAATACCAGATCGAGGAAGCGCGCAAGATCTCTCAGTGATCTGCCGACAGGCACCCAAACAAAAAGCCCCATTGAATTCGCATTCAATGGGGCTTTTGCGCTAGTGTTGATTGCCCTGAAAGCTATCTATTTAATAGCAATCAGAAGCGCCTGGGCATATCGCCCATCAGAACAGCTGCAGGCTGATCCAATAGGCGACGGCGGCCACAAACGCACTGGCGGGAATGGTCAGAATCCAGGCCCAGACGATGTTGCCCGCCACCCCCCAGCGCACGGCGCTGGCGCGCTGGGTGGAGCCCACACCGACGATGGCGCCCGTGATGGTGTGGGTGGTGGACACCGGAATGCCCAGCGCGGTGGCCAGGAACAAGGTCAGCGCCCCGCCCGTTTCGGCGCAGAAGCCGCCCACGGGCTTGAGCTTGGTGATCTTCTGGCCCATGGTCTTGACGATGCGCCAGCCGCCAAACATGGTCCCAAGGCCAATGGCCACGTAGCAACTGACGATGGCCCAGGTGGGTGGCGAGGCGTCGGACGCCGATGAATACCCGGTGGCAATCAGCAGCAGCCAGATGATGCCGATGGTCTTTTGCGCATCGTTGCCGCCGTGGCCCAGGCTGTAGGCGCCTGCAGACACCAGCTGCAACCGGCGGAACCACTTGTCCACCTTGCTCGGGCGTGTCCTGCGGAAAATGCGCGCCACGGCCACCATCATGATCGAACCCAGCGTGAAGCCGAGCAGCGGCGACACGAAGATGAAGGCCACGGTCTTGAGAATGCCCGCCGAGATCAATGCACCCGCCCCGGCCTTGGCAATCACAGCGCCCACGATACCGCCGATGAGCGCATGCGAGGAGCTGCTGGGGATGCCGTAGTACCAGGTGATCACGTTCCAGGTGATCGCGCCCACGAGGGCGCCAAACACCACATGCGTGTCCACGATGCCGGGCTGCACGATGCCCTTGCCCACCGTCGCTGCCACGCTCAGATGAAAGACGAAGATCGCCACAAAGTTGAAGAAGGCGGCAAACAGCACCGCCTGCGCGGGCTTGAGCACGCCGGTGGAGACCACCGTTGCAATCGAATTGGCCGCGTCGTGGAACCCGTTCATGAAGTCGAACAGGATTGCCAGAGCCACAAGCAGAACCACAACCCAGAGGGCCGTCTGTACGGTTTCCATACTGGTCAGCCTGCGCGGATCAGGAGTTCTCGAGGACGATGCCCTCGATGCAGTTGGCCACGTCTTCGCACTTGTCGGTGATGGTCTCCAGCAGCTCGTAGATGGCCTTGAGCTTGATCACCTCGCGCACGTCGGGCTCTTCGCGGAACAGCTTGCTCATGGCGCTGCGCATCACGCGGTCGGCGTCCGATTCGAGCCTGTCGATCTCCTCGCAGGTCTTGAGCGCGGCCTCGGCCACAGCCGGGTCGGTGATCTTGTCCAGCAGCTTGACGGCATCGCGCAGGCGTTCGCAGCACTTGAGGCTCAGGTCCGTGAGGCGCGTGATTTCTTCCGTCATGTGGCGCACGTCGTACAGCGCCATGGTCTCGGCCGAATCCTGGATCAGGTCGGCCACATCGTCCATGGTGTTGATCAGCGTGTGGATCTGCTCACGGTCGATGGGGGTGATGAAGGTCTTGTGGATGGCCTTGTTCACCTCGTGCGTCACACGGTCGGCGGCACGCTCGGCGTTGTCCACGTCCTGGTTGTATTTGTCGCGCAGGTGCGGGTCGCTGTAGTTGGCCACCAGTTGCGAGAAGGCCCGGGCCGCCTCGACGATGCGGTCCGCATGCTGGTTGAACATTTCGAAAAAATTGCCTTCGCGTGGCAACAGCTTGGCAAACAGCATGGAGACTCCTGGATCGGGAACGAATGGTGAGAAAAGGCAACGTCATGACAAAACCATGACGCTTTCGTGACCCGGCGAGTTTAACCGTCCACCCTGCAGGGGCCGATGCCGCCGCGTCATGCCGCCATGCGTGGAGCGGAGCGATCCCTGGGCGACCGCAGGTTCGGGCGGGAGGCTTCATACGGTCTTGCCTTCAAGCGGATAACGAGGCGGGAAGCCGCAGCCAGTGCTCTGGCACGGCAAGGTGAACCAACGAAGTGATACGTTTGAAGGCAACACCGTGTCAGGCGCCGCGGAAGATGAAATACACCGCGCCCACCAGGCACAGCCCGGCCCAGAGGTAGTCCCATTTCAGGGGCTGGCCCATGTAGAACACGGCAAAGGGCACAAACACGCCCAGCGTGATGACCTCCTGCATGATCTTGAGCTGCCCCACGTTGAACTGGGTGAAGCCGATGCGGTTGGCCGGCACCTGCAACAGGTACTCGAACAGGGCGATGCCCCAACTGACAAGGGCGGCGACATACCATGGCGAGGACGCCAGGTTCTTCAGGTGGCCGTACCAGGCAAAGGTCATGAAGATATTGCTGGCAGTGAGCAACAACACCGTTTGCAGAGAGACGGGCAGGGATTGGAGCGCGTTCATGGTCATGCCAGGGGGCCGGGGAGCGGAGCGAAGCGGCAGATTATGAACAAAATCTGAAGTTTGCGCCGGTACAGCATGCCTTGTTAGCTATATTTTCAATAGCAATTCGTTCCACTGCCATCCATACCAGCAGGAACAAAAAAAAGGCACTCCCGAGGGAGTGCCCTGCTGGAACGCAGCGGCGCCGCGTGGACGGCGCACAGGCTGCATTCGCTCATTCGCCCAGGTAGGCTGCGCGCACTTTGGGGTCGTTCAGCAGTTGCTGGCCCGGGCCGGACATGGTGATCAGGCCCGACTCCATCACATAGCCGCGGTCGGCAATGGCCAGCGCGCGGCTGGCGTTCTGCTCCACCAGCACGATGGTGACGCCCAGGGCGTACACATCGCGCACCACCTCGAAGATCTTGTCGACCATGATGGGCGACAGGCCCATGGAAGGCTCGTCCAGCAGCAGCACCTTGGGCTGGCTCATCAGCGCGCGGCCCATGGCCAGCATCTGCTGCTCGCCGCCCGACATGGTGCCGGCCAGCTGGTCCTTGCGCTCGCGCAGGCGCGGGAAGATGGTGAACATCTTCTCGATGTCGGCCAGGATGCCCGCCTTGTCCTTGCGGATGTAGGCGCCCATCTGCAGGTTCTCGGTGATGGTCATGCGTGCGAACACGCCGCGGCCTTCCGGCACCATCACCAGGCCTTCCTTGACCAGATCCCAGGCACCCTTGCCCTTGATGCTCTGGCCTAGGTATTCGATGTCGCCATCGTTCATGGGCAGCGTGCCGGTGATGGCCTTCATGGTGGTGGTCTTGCCCGCACCGTTGGAGCCGATCAGCGACACCAGCTCGCCTTCGCGCACTTCAAAGTCCACGCCCTTCACGGCCTGGATACCGCCGTAGGCCACCTTCAGGCCCTTGACCTGCAGCAGTACCTTGTTGGATTTTTCGGCCATTCTCAATGTCCTCCGGTGCCCAGATAGGCCTCAATCACTTTTTCGTTCTTCTGCACTTCGGCAGGGTTGCCCTCGGCGATCTGCTTGCCGTAGTCGAGCACCGTCACGCGGTCGCACAGGCCCATCACCAGCTTCACATCGTGTTCGATGAGCAGGATGGTGCGGTTGTCTTTGCGGATGCGATCGATCAGTTCGCGCAGCAGCACCTTCTCGGTGGCGTTCATGCCGGCGGCGGGCTCGTCCAGAGCAATCAGCTGGGGGTCGGTGGCCAGGGCACGGGCGATCTCCAGGCGGCGCTGGTCGCCATAAGACAGCGTTCGCGCCTTGTAGTCGGCAAACTTGCCAATGCCCACGTAGTCCAGCAGTTCCTGGGCACGCTTGGCGATGGCGGCTTCTTCTTCCTTGAAGCCCTTGGTGCGCAGCACGGCGCCCAGCAGACCCGATTGGGTGCGAATGTGGCGGCCCACCATCACGTTCTCCAGCGCCGTCATTTCGGCAAACAGGCGAATGTTCTGGAAAGTACGCGCAATGCCCGCCTTGGCCACCTCGTGCACGGCCGTGGGCTCGTAGGGCTTGCCTGCGAGCTCGAACGTACCGCTGTCGGGGGTGTACAGGCCCGTGATCACGTTGAAGAACGTGGTCTTGCCCGCGCCGTTGGGGCCGATCAGACCATACACCTGGCCTCGCTCAATGGTGATGCCCACGTCGGAGAGGGCTTGCAGGCCGCCAAAGCGCTTGGAAATGCCGGCAACCCGCAGCACCACGTCGCTGGCCGATTTCTGAATGTTCTCTGCCATGTTCTAACTTTCTGCGGTGTTCAGGTCTTCTGCGTGAGGCTCTTGCCATGGTCGGGCGCGGGCCACAGACCACGGGGACGCATCAGCATGATGATGATCATGGCCAGCGCGATCAGCAGCTGGCGCAGGATGGCAGAGTCGAGGCGGCCGTCCGTCATGGCCTGCAGCGGGCTCGCCACATAGCGCAGCACTTCGGGCAGGGCCGACAGCAGCACGGCACCCAGGATCACGCCCGGGATGTGGCCGATGCCGCCCAGCACCACCATGGCGACGATCATCACGGACTCCATCAGGCTGAACGATTCGGGCGACACGAAGCCCTGGAACGCGCCGAACATCGCACCCGACACGCCGCCGAACGACGCACCCATGCCGAAGGCCAGCAGCTTCATGTTGCGGGTGTTGATGCCCATCGCCTTGGCAGCGATTTCGTCTTCACGGATGGCCATCCAGGCGCGGCCGATGCGCGAATCCTGCAGGCGGTAGCAGATGACGATGGAGACCACCACCAGCACCAGGAACAGGTAGTAGTACAGCGTGACGGAGTTGATGTCGAACCCGAACACCTCCAGCCGCTTGCCCAGGTCCAGGCCGAAGATCTTGACCGAGTCGATCTGGCCCAGGCCCTTGGGGCCGTTGGTCAGGTTGACGGGGTGGTCCAGGTTGTTCAGGAAGATGCGGATGATTTCGCCAAAGCCCAGCGTCACGATGGCCAGATAGTCACCGCGCAGCTTGAGCGTAGGCGCTCCAAGCATGGCGCCAAAGAACGCCGCTAACAACGCCGCTACCGGTATCACGATCCACAGCGAGGTGTGCAGCCCGTTGGGGAACATGGCGGCAAACGCCGCAAAGTTGTCTGCCAAGTGTGGAGAAGCCATCAGGGCAAACAGGTAGGCACCCACGGCGTAGAACGCCACGTAGCCCAGGTCCAGCAGGCCGGCGTAACCCACCACGATGTTCAGGCCCAGGGCCAGCAGCACGTACAGCAGGGCCAGATCGGCAATGCGCACCCAGGCGTTGCCGAAGGATTGCAGGATCAGCGGCAGCACCAGCAGCGCCACGGCGCCGATGATCCAGTTGGTTTTGGTGTTCTTCATGGTGTGAGGCTCCTCAGGCGCGATCGGCCACACGCTCACCCAGCAGGCCCGAGGGGCGCAGCGTCAGGATGATGATGAGCACGATGAACGCAAAGATGTCGGTGTAGTGGCTGCCCAGCAAACCGCCCGTGAGCGTGCCGATGTAACCCGAGCCAATGGCTTCGATGAGGCCCAGCAGGATGCCGCCCACCACCGCACCGGCCAGGTTGCCAATGCCGCCAAACACCGCGGCCGTGAAGGCCTTCAGGCCCGGCAGGAAGCCCATGGTGTGCTGCGCCGTGCCGTAGTTGGAGGCATACATGATGCCGGCGATGGCCGCCAGGACGGCGCCGATGATGAAGGTCGCGGAGATCACCATGTCGGGCTTGACGCCCATGAGGGAGGCCACGCGGGGGTTCTCGGCCGTGGCGCGCATGGCGCGGCCCAGGTTGGTGTGGTTGACCAGATAGACCAGCGAGGCCAGTGCCACGGCCGTCACACCCAGGATCAGGATCTGCGTGGGGGTGATGTACGCACCGCCCACCTGGAACGGCGTGCTGGGCAACAGCGTGGGATAGGGCTTGTAGTTGGGCTTCCAGATGATCATCGCCAGCGTCTGCAGCAGGATCGACATGCCGATGGCGGTGATCAGCGGGGCCAGGCGGGGGCTGGTGCGCAGCGGCTTGTAAGCCACCTTTTCGATCACGAAATTGAGCGTGGCTGCCACCACGCACGCGATGAGCGTGGCCAGCAGCAAGATGACCCACCCTGGCGCGCCGGGCATGGCGGCCTGCATCATTCCAATACAGCTCCAGCTGGTGAGGGCGCCGATCATGAGCACCTCGCCGTGGGCGAAATTGATGAGTTGAATAATGCCGTACACCATCGTGTAGCCCAAGGCTATCAAGGCGTACATGCTGCCCAGAACCAGACCGTTGATGATCTGTTGCAGCAAAATGTCCATAAGAGAAGTCCTTCGTTTGTGACGTACCCACCGCTTTGGCACCGGAATCGGTACAGCCTTGTGGGCCCGCCTGCCATGTAGCAAAAAACCCGCCAGAAATGCAGCTGTGCGGGTTTGTGGACGGGATTGTAGCGAGTAGTCACAAGCGGCCCTCTTCAAGCCGGGCGGGGTTTTCCCTCGGGTTTTCGCCGCATCAGCGCGCCACGCACTGCATAAGTAATTTTGATGCACGCAGGATAATTGATGTGCAAACTTATTACCTTGATCATGCGCAATCAGCATAAAGCGGGTCGCGCAACGCGCTGGGGTCGCCGCAGGCAATGTGCGGCCGCCGGGCCCGCCGACCGCACTGCCGGTCAGGAAGGCGTATCCGAACCCAGGGGGCCAGACATGGCGGCTGCGGCATTGCGTTCACGCAATTCACGCAGCTTCAGAGCGATCTTGATCTCCAGCCCCCGCTCCACGGGCTGGTAGAAGCCGGGTTCGGGCATGCCTTCGGGCAGGTAGTTCTCGCCCGCCGCAAAGCCGCCCTCCTCATCGTGGGCGTAGCGGTAGCCCTTGCCGTAGTCGAGCTGCTTCATGAGCTGCGTGGGCGCATTGCGCAGGTGCATGGGCACGGGGCGCGTGCCATCCTGTTTGACCCAGGCGCGGGCGGCGTTGTAGGCCTTGTAGACGGCGTTGGACTTGGGCGCGACGGCCAGGTACACCACGCACTCGGCCAGCGCCAACTCGCCTTCGGGGCTGCCCAGGCGTTCGTACACCTCGCTCGCGTCCAGCGCCAGGCGCAGCGCGCGCGGGTCGGCCAGGCCAATGTCTTCGGCCGCCATGCGCACCAGGCGGCGCGCCATGTAGCGCGGGTCGGCGCCGCCATCCAGCATGCGCACCAGCCAGTACAGCGCGGCATCGGGGTCGGAGCCCCGCACGGACTTGTGCAGCGCGCTGATGGTGTCGTAGAACTGCTCGCCGCCCTTGTCGTAGCGCCGCATGCGCTCGCCCAGCACCTTGAGCAGCCACACGTCGGTGATCTCGGCGAGCTTTTCCTGCGCAGCCGCCATGGCC
>DATLGV010000055.1:0-2107 GCA_035540275.1 Acidovorax sp.
CCTGCGCCCCCGATCGAGGCGCCCGTGGCCCCTCCGGCGCCCGCGCCCGCGCCTGCGCCACCGGCACCACCGGCACCGCCCGCGCCTGCGAAGATTGAGCTACCGTCCAGCGACGCGGCCTATCTCAACAACCCCAAGCCCAGCTACCCCGCCATCAGCAAACGCATGGGCGAGCAAGGCAAGGTGGTACTCAGGGTGCTCATCGGCACCGACGGCCTGCCGCAAAAGGTCGAGGTCAACCAGTCCAGCGGCTTTGACCGGCTGGACCGCCAGGCCCAGGAGGCCGTGATGCGCTGGCGCTTTGTGCCCGGCAAGCGCAACGGCGTGCCCGAGGCCATGTGGAACCTCGTCCCCGTCAACTTTGTTCTCGAATAAACCCATCACCGCTCAGGGAGTTTTCATGGAATCGCAATTCGGCATCGCCAACGTCTGGATCCAGGGTGACTTTGTCACCCGCGCCGTCGCCATCCTGCTGCTGGCCATGTCGCTGGCCTCGTGGATCGTCATCCTCATCAAGGCGCTGGACATCATCAAGTTCAAGAAGCACGCCCGCACCGCCCAGGACTTCTGGCACAGCGAAGACTTTGCCGCCGGCCTGACCAAGCTGGGCGCGGACCCGACCAACCCCTTCCGCCACTTGGCGCTCGAGGGCCGCGAAGCCACCGCCCACCACCGCAACACCAAGGCCCACCTGCATGACAGCCTGGACGTGAGCGACTGGGTGACCCGCTGCCTGCGCAACTGCATCGACGAGTTCACCGCCCGCCTGTCCTCGGGACTGGCCATCCTGGCGTCAGTGGGCTCCACCGCTCCGTTCATCGGCCTGTTCGGCACCGTGTGGGGCATCTACCACGCCCTGCTGGCCATCGGCACCTCGGGCCAGTCCACCATCGACAAGGTGGCCGGCCCCATCGGCGAGGCGCTGATCATGACCGCCCTGGGCCTGGCCGTGGCCATCCCGGCGGTGCTGGGCTACAACGCGCTGGTGCGCGGCAACAAGTCCATCCTGCATGGCCTGAACAGCTTTGCCCATGACCTGCACGCCTACTTTGTGACCGGCGCCCGCGTGAACGCTGGCGAGCCCGGCAAGGTGCTGCCTATCAAGAAAGGCAGCTAAGCCATGGCCTTTGGAACCCAAGACGACACCGATGATGTGATGAACGAGATCAACATGACGCCCCTGGTAGACGTCATGCTGGTGCTGCTGATCATCTTCATCATCACCGTGCCGGTGATGAAACATGCGGTGAATGTGGACCTGCCCCGTGCCACCAACCAGCCCGAGAACATCAAGCCCGAGACCGTGCGCCTGTCGGTGTCGGCCGACGGCAAGTTCTTCTGGAACGAGTCTCAGGTGTCGGAAGAAGAACTCTTTCCCCGCCTGCAGGCCGAGGCCGCCAAGGAGCCCCAGCCAGACCTGCACATCCGTGGCGACAAGAACGTGCGCTACGAATTCGTGGCCCAGGCCATGGCCGCCGCGCAGCGCGCGGGGGTGCGCAAGATCGGGTTTGTGACGGACCCGCAAGGTCAGTAGCCTCTGCCGCGGCCCGCCGCTGTCCCGGGCCACGCGCACCGAAAACCCTTCAAAGGCCCGCAATGCGGGCCCTCGCGCACACGCTGCGCCGCCCCCTCGCGCCCGGCACCCGACGGTGCCCCCCGCTCCCTGGTTCTTCGCCCGACAGGGAGCAAAGACCAAAAAGAAACATGCCGTTCGCTTGACTTGTAATTGCGAATCGTTATCATTAACAACACGCACCGCAATGACCCAGGAAACCTCCATGCAAGCCTCCTCAGCCTCCGCTACGATCCGCCGCACTGCCCCCGCCGACCCGGCTGGCGCCCCGGCATCTGGCGAGGCACCGTCGTCCGGCGCACAGGGCGCCACCGCTGCGCTGGACAGCAGCATGCTGCTGCAAGGCCACAAGACGGTCGCCATCAGCCACAACGGCTCGGTATACCGCTTGCAGGCCACCAAGCTGGGCAAGCTCATCCTGACCAAATAGTTTCATCGTGGGGCGACTCCCGGGCTTGCAACAAGCTCGAAAGGGTCGTTTTTGCCAGCCAACGGGTTTGCGCCCGCGTAGCCAGGCTTTTTTTGCTGCCCCCG
>DATLGV010000056.1:0-6772 GCA_035540275.1 Acidovorax sp.
GATGAGCCCGCCGTGCTGGGCCTGGCGATGAACGAGCTGTTCATCCCCCTGCTGCAAAAGCAGTTCCCCGAGATCGTGGACTTCTACCTGCCACCCGAAGGCTGCAGCTATCGGCTAGCCGTGGTCAGCATCCGCAAGGCCTATGCGGGCCACGCGCGGCGCGTGATGATGGGCGTGTGGAGCCACCTGCGCCAGTTCATGTACACCAAGTTCATCGTGGTGGTGGATGCCGACGTGGATGTGCGCGACTGGAAGGATGTGATCTGGGCCATCACCACCCGCATGGACCCGGTGCGCGACACCCTGATGGTGGAGAACACCCCCATCGATTACCTCGACTTTGCCTCGCCCGTGAGCGGCCTGGGCAGCAAGATGGGGATGGACGCCACGAACAAATGGCCAGGCGAAACCCAGCGCGAATGGGGTCGCCCCATGGCCATGGACGCCGCCGTGCAGGCGCGCATGGATGGGCTGTTCACAACGCTGGGCCTGTGACGCCTCCGTGCACCACGGCGGTGCTGCGCTCCCCAGTCGCGTAGAAGACAAGCCCGCCCCGCGTTGTTTGCGACGATGTGCCCGCCCCGGCAAAGAGGGCTCTGCACCGGCACCGGTACCGACGGATGCCGCGATGCAGCAAGGCGCACATCCCCAGGAGACAACAGCAATGCAGCAGCACCAGCCCGGCAGCATGATGGACCGGCCCTTACTGGTTTCCGCCATCCTTGAGCATGGCGAGAACCAGTACGGCGATCAGCAGATCGTTTCGCGCGACACCGATGGCCGCCTGCACCGCTACCGGTTTGCCGACATGGCCCAGCGCGCCCGGCAGCTCGCCAATGCGCTGCAGGCACTGGGCCTGCGCCCCGGCAGCGTGGTGGGGTCGCTGGCCTGGAACAACCACCGCCACCTGGAGGCGTACTACGCCGTGTCGGGCAGCGGCATGGTCATGCACACCTGCAACCCGCGCCTGCACCCCGAGCAGCTGGCCTACATCGTCAACCACGCCGACGACGAAGTGGTGCTGTTCGACACCACCTTCGCGCCGCTGGTGCGCGCCATTGCAGCGTCGTGCCCCCGCGTGCGGCATTGGGTGGTGCTGTGTGATGCCGATACGCTGGGTTCCATCGACCTGCAAGGAGTCACCGGCGTCGAGGCGTACGAGACGCTGGTGGCCCGCCAGACCGACCGCTTCACCTGGCCCCTGTGCGATGAAAAGTCCGGCGCAGCGCTGTGCTACACGTCGGGCACCACCGGCAACCCCAAGGGCGTACTGTATTCGCACCGGGCACTGGTGCTCAGTGCCCTGTCGGCCTGCATGCCGGGCGTGCTCAGCATCAGCGCGCGGGAGACGATCCTGCCCGTGGTGCCCATGTTCCACATCAACGCCTGGTGCCTGCCCTATGCGGCGCTGATTGGCGGCGCCAAGCTGGTGCTGCCCGGTCCGCGTCTGGACGCCGCCAGCCTGTACGAGCTGATGGAGGCCGAGCGCGTCACCGTCAGCGCGGGCGTGCCCACCATCTGGATGGGCCTGATCCAGCATGTGGAGCAGCACGGGCTGCGCTTTAGCACCATGCGGCGCACGGGCGTGGGCGGCTCGGCCATGCCCAAGGCGCTGATCGCCAAGTTCAACGACGTGTACGACGTGGAGGTGCGCCATGGCTGGGGCATGACCGAGACCACGGCCATTGCCACCATGAGCGTGCTGGGTGCGGCCGATGCCCAGCTGCCGCCCGAGGACCGCCACGCGCTGGTCGCCAAGCAGGGCAAGTCGGTGTTCGGCATCGAGCTCAAGCTCGTGGACGAAAACGGCGCCAGCCTGCCGCGCGACGGCGTGGCGCAGGGCGAGCTGATGGTGCGCGGCCAGTGGATCGTGGACCGGTACCACAAGGCCGAGCGCTCGGCGCTGATCGATGGCTGGTTCCCCACGGGCGACATCGCCACCATCAACCCGCAGGGCGTGGTGCAGATCCGCGACCGCACCAAGGACGTGATCAAGTCGGGCGGCGAGTGGATCAGCTCCATCGACCTGGAGAACGCCGCGGTGGCCCATCCGGCGGTGGCCATGGCGGCGGTCATCGGCGTCAAGCACCCCAAGTGGGACGAACGCCCGCTGCTCTTCATCGTACGCAAGCCCGGCCAGTCGCTGGACAAGGCGCAGATCCTGGACTTTCTGGCGCAGCGCGTGGCCAAGTGGTGGCTGCCCGACGAAGTGCTGTTTGTCGAGAGCCTGCCGCTGGGCGGCACCGGCAAGGTCCAGAAGAATGAGCTGCGACAGCGCCATGGCGCAGTGTTCGGCGGCGAGTGACGCCACCACGCGCTGACGGTTTTCGGCTTTCCTTTCGTTCCCACTCACCCACCCCACGGAGACACACATGAACATGGTTCCCAGGAAATGGCCACGCCATTGGTTGAAGGTCGGCGCATGCGCCGCAGCGCTGGTGATGGCGACGCACGCCGGGGCGGCCGAGACGGTGAAGATCGGCTTCATCGACCTGCTGTCCGGCCCGTTTGCGCTCACCGGCCAAAGCTCGCTCAACCAGCTGCGCGAGGTGGTGGCGCAGGTCAACGCCAAGGCCGGTCCCAACGAGCCCAAGTTCGAGGTGATGGACTTCGACAACAAGGGCACGCCGCAGGAGAGCCTGAACGCGCTCAAGGCCGCCACCGACCGGGGCGTGCGCTACATCACCCAGGGCGGCGGCTCGGGCGTGGCGCTGGCGCTGGTGGATGCGCTCAACAAGCTCGCCGAGCGCGACCCGGAGCGCGCGACGGTGTACCTGAACTACGCCGCCATGGACCCGCAGCTCACCAACGACCGCTGCAGCTTCTGGCACTTCCGCTTCTATCCGTCGAGCGAAATGAAGATGGAGGCGCTGACCACCTACCTGCAGGGCCGCAAGGACGTGAAGCGCGTGTACCTGCTCAACCAGGACTACACCCACGGCCGCCAGGTCTCCAAGGCCGCCAAGGAATACCTGGCCCGCAAGCGGCCCGATATCGAGATCGTGGGTGATGACTTCATCCCCATCGCGCAGACGCGCGACTTCGCCTCGTACGTGGCCAAGATCGCCGCCACCAAGGCCGACACCGTCATCACCTCCAACTGGGGCAGCGACCTTACGCTGCTGTTCAAGTCCTCGCGCGACTACGGCCTGAACATCAACTACTTCACGCTCAACGCCAACAACCCCGGCACACCCGCGCAGATCGGGCCGTGGGGCGAAGGCAAGGTCGGGGTGATCTGGAACTGGGTGCACAACGCCCCCACCCCCGAGCTGGAAAAGATCTACGTGGACTACAAGAAAAAGACCGGTGACGACTTTGTATTTGCCGCGCACTGGAACAGCGTGCACATGCTGCGCGAGGCCATGCGCAAGGCCCAGTCCACCGATGCGAAGAAGGTGGCCCTGGCGCTGGAAAACATGACCTACAAGAGCCCCATGGGCGAGGTGCGCATGCGCAAGACCGACCACCAGCTTGAAGCGCCGCTGTACCTGGGCATCTGGGCCAAGCAGGGCAGCAAGGGCGTGAAGTACGACGCCGAGAAGACCGGCTACGGCTTCCGCTCCGAAGTGGCCTGGGACAACTACATCAGCGCCCAGCCCACGTCCTGCCAGATGAAGCGGCCGTCCTGAGCGGGCGCAGGCCAGGCCCCGTGCGGGTGGCGGGGACGGCCTTCAGTCCAGCCACCCCTTGGGCGGCACCTTGTCCGCCTTCTTCTCCACCGGGTTGGCCAGCAGGAACTGCGCGGCGTACTGCCGCATGAACTCCTTGGCCTTGTCGGGCCGGGCCGTGAGCCAGGCGTCGTAGGCGCCTTCGTTCAGGATGGCGGGCATGTTCTTCTCGCTGCCCGGCGGGCCGTAGCGGTGCAGCAGCGCGTGGTGGTTGGCGTTCACGGTGAGCAGGCAGTAGCTCACGATCACCTCGCCATCAGCGCCTTGCCAGCGCGCCCACAGGCCCGCCACGCCCATGGGTTTGCCGTCCACGCGGGCGATGCGGGTGGGCACGGCCTTGCCCGCACGCCAGTCGTCTTCATAGAAGGCTGCCATGGGCACGATGCAGCGCTGGCCGTTCAGCCACGCATCGCGGAACGCGGTGCCGGTGGAGGCCAGGTCGGCCTTGGCGTGGGTCAGCTTGGGCGCGCGCAGCCTGGCGTCGGATGCGGACTTGACCCAGTGCGGCACCAGGCCCCATTGCGCGGGCACCAGCACCCGGGTGGGGGCGGCGTTGCCGGGGGTGCCTGAAGCCGCCGCCGGATCGGCCGCTTCGGCTGTGGAGGCCGGTCCTGGCACCAGCGCTGCCGCCGCCGTCGCATGCACGATGAAAAAACCCGGCTTGCGGGGCCGCAACTGGCGTTCACCCAGCGCCGCCGGGGGCTCCACCGCAAACGCCTCGCGGTAGCGGTCGGCGTGCTGCAGGGTTTCGTAGTGAGTACTCATGCGGCCATGGTACCCGTGTGGTGAGGGGGTACACGATGGTTTTCCAGCAAAATAGGCCGATAGCTGTTGCATGACAAGCCTCTGAAGCTATGAATAACATAGCATCGAGCGACTGGCATGGTCCGTGGAGGCTCGGGCCGTGACGTGCGTCAAGCCCGTTGTCGCCTGCGTTGTGACGTGCGCTGGCGCTGTTTTCACAATGGCTGCATGGACTTCGCACTCTCCCCCCTGGCCCTTCAACTGCGTGAGCGCCTGCTGGCGTTCATGGACCGTTATCTGCTGCCCTACAACGCTGCCTGGCACGCGGCCGCGCTGGCGGGCGACTACCCGCCGCCCTTTGTGGAGGACCTCAAGGCACTGGCGCGCGAAGAGGGCCTGTGGAACCTGTTCCTGCCCACGCTGCGCGAGGACGAGCCCGGCACACGCCTGTCCAGCCTCGACTATGCGCCGCTGGCCGAAGCCATGGGCCGCCTGCCCTGGGCGGCTGAGGTGTTCAACTGCCATGCGCCAGACACCGGCAACATCGAACTGCTGCACCGCTTTGCCACGCCCGCCCAGCGCGCAGAGTGGCTGGTGCCGCTGCTGTACGGCCAGATGCGATCGGCCTTTGCAATGAGCGAGCCCGACGTGGCCTCGTCCGACCCCACCAACCTGCAGACCACGGTGCGGCGCGAGGGCGATGGCCTGGTGCTCAGCGGCCGCAAGTGGTTCATCACCGGCGCGGCGCACCCGCACTGCCGACTGCTCATCGTGCTGTGCCGCAATGCAGATGCCGACCTTGCCAGCAGCCACCACCGCCACAGCATGGTGCTGGTGCCCGTGGACACGCCGGGCGTGCAGATCGTGCGCAACATCAGTGTGCTGCACCACCATGCGCCCGAGGGGCATTGCGAGATCCTGCTGCAGGGCGTGCGCGTGCCCGCCCACCACCTGCTGGGCGACTGGGGGGCGGGCTTTGCGATGGCGCAGGCGCGCCTGGGGCCGGGGCGGGTGCACCACTGCATGCGCACCATCGGCCAGTGCGAGCTGGCCCTCTCCCTGGCCACCGAGCGCGCGCTGGAGCGCACGGCTTTTGGCAAGCCGCTGGCCGAGCAGGCCAATGTGCAGGAGTGGCTGGCCGAGTCGCGCATCGAGATCGACCAGGCGCGCCTGCTGGTGCTGCATGCGGCCTGGCTGCTGGACCAGGGCAGTGCTGCCGACCTGGGGCAGGTGCGTGCCCAGGTCGCCGCCATCAAGGTGGTGGCCGCGCGCCTGCAGCAGCGCGTGGTGGACCGCGCCATGCAGATCTTTGGCGCCATGGGCCTGTCGCCCGACACGCCGCTGGCCGCCTTCTGGACCTGGGGCCGCGCGCTGCGGCTGATGGACGGGCCCGACGAAGTGCACCTGCGCACCGTGGCGCGGTACGAGCTGGCGCAGGCGCGCGCGGGCCTGGGGGCATCGGCGGCGTACTTCACCACCCCCGAGCAGCTGCGCGCGCCGCCGCACCTGAGCGCCTGAGGACGGAGACCCACGGAGACCCACGGAGACCGCATGCCCGTGCGCGCGGGCCACAGCCGCTGCTTCCCACCTTCCACCGTGCACTTGGTGGTTGGTACTTGGCAGCAAAGGCCGGTGTGTCGATACTGTCGGCTACGCCGCTGGCACCGAGGCCCCACCACCATGCACACCCCCATCCCCCTCGCTCTCGCCGTTGTCCTCTCCGCCACCGTGCTCGGGCCCGGGCTCTGGGCCACGGCCCATGCCCAGACGCAGAAGCTGCGGCCCGGCCTGTGGGAGAACAGCGTGACCATGAAAAGCCAGAGCGGCCAGCTGGAGGCCGCGATGGCGCAGATGCAGAAGTCCATGGCCAGCCTGACGCCTGCGCAGCGCAAGCAGATGGAGCAGGCCATGGCCCAGCAGGGTGTGAGCATGGGCCCCAGCGGCAATACCGTGAAGGTCTGCATCAGCCCCGAGCAGGCCGACCTGGACCGCATTCCGGCGCAGGAAGGCTGCACGCAGAACGTGCAACGCACGGGCCCCAATGCCGTGGCCATGACGTTCAGTTGCAAGGGCACCCAAGGCCAGCCGCCCACCACGGGCGAGGGCACGATGACCTTCCAGGGGCCCACGGCCTACACGGGCAATTTCAAGGTCAAGACCACGTCGAACGGCAAGCCCGAGCAGATCGACATGGTGCAAAACGGCAAGTGGCTGGCCGCTGACTGCGGCGCGATCAAGCCCGTGCGCTAGTCCCAGAGGCCGCGGGGCGGTGGGTGGCCGGCGCTACCACCACGCGGTTGCGGCCCAGGGCCTTGGCGTGGTACAGCGCCTGGTCGGCGCGTTCCAGCGTGTGCTCC
>DATLGV010000057.1:0-2491 GCA_035540275.1 Acidovorax sp.
GAGCAAAGTCCTTGAGCGTGTCGAACGGCAGCGACTGGAACAGCGCCGCACTCACCGCCGTGCCGCTGCTCACCAGCAGCAGCGTGTGGCCGTCGGGCTCGGCGCGGGCCACCTGCTCGCCCGCCACCACACCGCCCGCGCTGGGTTTGTTCTCGATGACCACGCTTTGTCCCAGCGGGCCAGCAATCTTCTGGCCCACCGTGCGCGCCGTGATGTCGGCCGCGCCGCCTGCCGCATTGGGCACGACGATGCGCAGCGGACGTGAGGGAAAAGCGGCCTGCGCGCTGGCTGCACCGCCGAACGACGCGGCCAGCCATGCCAGGAGGGTTCTGCGGTGCACGGCGCTGCCCATGGCGAGTGTTACCTGGCCACGCCCAGCAGGCGGTCCAGCAGCTCAGGTTGCGCGCTCAGCGCGGCGGCGCTGCCGGTGTGCACCACGGTGCCCCGATCCAGCACGGCGGCGTGGTCCGAGATGGCCAGGATGGCCTGCGGATGCTGCTCCACGATGATGGCAGACAGGCCCTCTTCGCGCGTGATGCGGCGGATGGCGCGCAGCAGCTCTTCCACGATGATGGGCGCCAGGCCTTCGAGCGGCTCGTCGAGCAGCAGCAGGCGCGGGTTGAGCACCAGCGCGCGGCCCACGGCCAGCATCTGCTGCTCGCCACCCGACAGCTGTGTGCCCAGGTTCGCCCGGCGCTCGGCCAGGCGCGGGAACATTTCGTACACGCGCTCGGGCGTCCACGGCCGCGCGGTGGAGCCTTTGCGGCCCGGGCGCGCCACGGCCGTGAGGTTCTCGTGCACGGTCAGCGACTTGAAGATGTTGCGCTCTTGCGGCACCCAGCCGATGCCGGCCGCCGCGCGCTCGTGCGACGGCAGCTTGTGCAGCGCCACGCCGCCCAGGCTCACCGTGCCCGCATGCTGGCGCGTGGCACCGGCCAGGGTGTTGATGAGCGTGGTCTTGCCGGTGCCGTTGCGGCCCAGCAGGGCCAGCGTGTCGCCTTCGGGCAGGGCCAGCGAAATGCCTTGCAGCACCACCGCCTCGCCATAGCCCGCGCTCAGGCCTTCAATGCGCAGCAGCTCGGTCTTAGACATGGGCGTCCTCCCCATGGCCCAGGTACACCGCCTTCACCTGTGCATCGTTGGCAATGGTGTCCGGGTCGCCCTCGGTGAGCACGGTGCCGTTGACCAGCACCGTCATGCGGTTGGCAAAGCTGAAAACCAGGTCCATATCGTGTTCGATCAACAGCACCGAGACATCGGCGGGCAGGGCCGCCACGGTCTGCAGCAGTTCCTCACGCTCGCCGGCGGGCACACCGGCCACAGGTTCGTCGAGCAACAGCACGCGCGGCTCGCAGGCCAGCGCAATCGCAATCTCCAGCAGGCGGCGTTTGCCGTAGGCCAGCACGCGGGTTTCCTCGGCCATCACGGACGTGAGGTGGAACTGCTCCAGCAGTTGTTCGCAGCGCTCATTGACCGCTTTGCGCGCGCCCAGCGGCTGCCACCACTTGCCGCCCAGGCCCTGGTGCTGCGACACGGTGAGGGCCAGGGTCTCGAGCGGCGTGAGCGTGTCGAACAGCTGGTTGATCTGGAAGGTGCGCACCATGCCGCGCTGCACGCGCTGGTGCGGCGCCAGGCGCGTGATGTCCTGGCCTTCGAGCGTGATGGAGCCTTCGGTGGGCTCCAGCACGCCGGTCAGCAGGTTGATGAGCGTGGTCTTGCCCGCGCCGTTGGGCCCGATGAGCGCATGGCGTGCGCCCTTTTGCAGGTTCAGCGTGACATTGTTGGTGGCCGTGATGCCGCCAAAACGCTTGACCAGGCCCTGGGCCGAGAGCACGGTGGTGGAGGTTGTCGTGTTCATATCAGTGGCCTCCCGAATTGGAGGCAGCACTGGCCTTGCGGCCAGCGCCCAGCCATGTCCAGGGGCGGAACAGACGGTCGCGCCCCACCAGCACCAACACCACCAGGAACAGGCCGACCCAGAAGGTCCAGTATTGGGGCGTGATGGACGAGATCACGTCCTGCAGCAGCTTGAAGCCAATGGCGCCGAGGATGCCGCCGTACAGCCAGCCCACGCCGCCGATCACCAGGATCAGCATCACGTCGGCCGAGCGGTGGAACTCGAACAAATCGAGCGAGGCAAAGCCCGTGGTCTGCGTGAGCAGTGCGCCTGCAGCCCCGGCCAGCGCAGCGGCCAGCGTGTACACCTGCGCCAGCTTGGCCGTCACCGGGATGCCGATGGCCATGGCGCGCAGCCGGTTGTCGCGAATGGCCTTGAGCGTGGCGCCAAAGGGCGACTGCACGATGCGGCGCGCCAGCAGGAAGAACACCAGCAGCACGGTGAGCGAATACCACGCGGCCGTGCGGCCATACAGGTCAAATTCAAACTGGCCGAGCACCGGGCCCATCATCACGCCCTGGAGGCCGTCGGCGCCGCCGGTCAGCCAGTCGAGCTTGTTGGCCAGTTCCAGCATCACCAGGCCCACGCCCAGCG
>DATLGV010000058.1:0-3799 GCA_035540275.1 Acidovorax sp.
GTGCAGCAGGCGGTGGCCCAGTTGCAGGGCAGCGAACTGGAGCGCGCCCGCGCGGTGTGGCGCCGCAAGTTTGGCAAGCCCGCCACCGACCCGCAAACCCGCGCCAAGCAGATGCGTTTCTTGCTGGCGCGGGGGTTCTCGGGCGATGCGGTGCGGCGCGCCGTGCAGGGCGCCGACGATTCCGACGAGGGGTGAGCGCACTGCTCACAAGCAGGGCTTTCGCCCCCTTCTGGAGCGCTGTGGCGTGGTTACACGCCCAGCATCAACTGCAGGTTCTGCACTGCGGCGCCGCTGGCGCCCTTGCCCAGGTTGTCCAGGCGCGCAATGACCACGGCCTGCCGGTACTGCTCGTTGGCAAACACGCGCAGCTCCAGCTTGTTGGTGTCGGTCAGCGTGTCGGCCGCCAGCTTCAAATCCTCGGTGGGCGGCAGCACACTCACCCACTGCTCGGGCGTGTTGGTGCGGCGGTAGTGGCTGGCCAGCGCGTCGTGCAGGTCGCTGGCCTGGGGGGCGCCGGGCAGCAGGTCCAGGTGCAGCGGCAACTGCACCAGCATGCCCTGGCGGAAGTTGCCCACGGCGGGGATGAACACCGGGCGGCGTGTGAGGCCGGTGTAGCGAAGGATCTCGGGGATGTGCTTGTGCGACAGGCCCAGCGCATACGCTTCATAAGGCGCTGCGGTGCCAGCCTCGTAGGCTTCGATCATCGTGCGGCCACCACCGGAGTAGCCCGACACCGAGGGCAGGCTCAAGGGGTAGTCGGCAGGGATCAGGCCCGCATCGACCAGGGGGCGCAGGATGGCAATGGCCCCCGTGGCGTAGCAGCCGGGGTTGGAGACGCGGCTGGCGTCGCGCACCGCCTGGGCCTGCGCTGCCGCCAGTTCTGGAAACCCGTACACCCAGCCATCGGCCGTGCGGTGCGCGGTGCTGGCATCGATCACCTTGACCTTGCGGCCAGAGCTGCGCTCGATCTCGTCCACCATGGCCACGGTGTCGCGTGCAGCGTCGTCGTGCAGGCACAGCACCACCAGATCCACGCCCGCGATCAGGTCGCGCTTGGCGGCTGGGTCTTTGCGCAGCTCGGGCGCAATGCTGACCAGCTCGATCTGCGGCATGGCCTGCAGGCGCTCGCGGATCTGCAGGCCCGTGGTACCGGCTTCGCCATCAATAAAGACTTTGGACATGGGGTGCTCCTGCAAAAAGGCGGCAGCGTCTGCCGCATGGAAATAGAGGCGGGAAGGCCGTGGGAGCCGCCCCAAGTGTAAGTTAGCCACAAGGATGGTGCGTTGCAGCATGATACAGTCGCGGGTTGCCATGTCCCAAGCCCGCGGCCAGACATCTGTTCATGGTAAACGGGTAACTACCACCCTTCCCTGAGAGAGACCTCATGAAGATTCACGAATACCAAGGCAAGGAAATCTTGCGCAATTTTGGTGTGCCCGTTCCGCGTGGCATTCCCGCATTCACGGTGCAAGAAGCCGTCGAAGCAGCCCAGAAGCTCGGCGGCCCCGTGTGGGTGGTCAAGGCCCAGATCCACGCCGGTGGCCGTGGCAAGGGCGGCGGCGTGAAGGTTGCCAAGACCATTGACGAGGTGAAGGCACGCGCCAGCGACATCCTGGGCATGCAACTGGTCACGCACCAGACCGGCCCCGAAGGCCAGAAGGTCCGCCGCCTGTACATCGAAGACGGCGCCGACATCAAGAACGAACTGTACGTCTCGCTGGTCACCGACCGCGCCACGCAGAAGGTCGCCCTGATCGCTTCGAGCGAAGGCGGCATGGACATTGAGGAAGTGGCCCACTCCACACCCGAGAAGATCGTCACCGAGATGATCGACCCGCTGGTCGGCATCACCGAAGCGCAAAGCCGCAAGGTGGCCGCAGCCATCGGCCTGACCGGCGCTTCCATCGACCAGGCCGTGGACATCTTCGCCAAGATCTACAAGTGCTACATGGATACCGATGCGTCGCTGGTGGAAATCAACCCGCTGAACTGCGACTCCAAGGGCAACCTGATGGCCCTGGACGCCAAGTTCAACTTTGACGCCAACGCCCTGTTCCGCCACCCCGAAATCGTGGCCTTCCGCGATCTGGACGAAGAAGACCCGGCCGAAGTGGAAGCCTCCAAGTTCGACCTGGCCTACATCAGCCTGGACGGCAACATCGGCTGCCTGGTGAACGGCGCCGGCCTGGCCATGGCCACCATGGACACCATCAAGCTGTTCGGCGGCGAGCCTGCCAACTTCCTGGACGTGGGCGGCGGTGCTACCCCCGAGAAGGTCACCGAAGCCTTCAAGATCATGCTCAAGAACCCCAAGGTCAAGGGCATTCTGGTCAACATCTTCGGCGGCATCATGAAGTGCGACACCATCGCCACCGGCGTGATCACCGCCTGCAAGGCCGTGAACCTGAACGTGCCGCTGGTCGTGCGCATGAAGGGCACGAACGAAGAGCTGGGCAAGAAGATGCTGGCCGAGTCCGGCCTGCCCATCATCGCTGCAGACACCATGGCCGAAGCTGCGACCAAGATCGTTGCTGCCGTCAAGTAAGCCCGGAGAACACACATGTCGATCTACATCAACAAAGACACCAAGGTCATCACCCAGGGCATCACGGGCAAGACTGGCCAGTTCCACACCGAAAAGTGCCAGGAATACGCGAACGGCAAGAACGCTTTCGTGGCGGGCGTGAACCCCAAGAAGGCCGGCGAGTCGATCTTCAACATCCCGATCTACGCCTCCGTGAAGGAAGCCGCTCAGCAGACCGGCGCCACCGTGTCGGTGATCTATGTGCCGCCCGCAGGCGCTGCGGACGCGATCTGGGAAGCCGTGGAAGCCGATCTGGACCTGGCCATCTGCATCACCGAAGGCATTCCCGTCAAGGACATGCTGATGGTGCGCAACAAGATGAAAGCCAAGGAAGCTGCCGGCGGCAAGAAGACGCTACTGCTGGGCCCCAACTGCCCTGGCCTGATCACGCCTGACGAAATCAAGATCGGCATCATGCCCGGTCACATCCACCGCAAGGGCCGCATCGGCGTGGTGTCCCGCTCGGGCACGCTGACGTACGAAGCCGTGGCCATGCTGACCGAAGTGGGCCTGGGCCAGTCGAGCGCAGTGGGCATTGGTGGCGACCCCATCAACGGCCTCAAGCACATCGACGTGATGAAGGCTTTCAACGACGACCCGGACACCGACGCCGTGATCATGATCGGCGAAATCGGCGGTCCTGACGAAGCCGAAGCCGCCCAATGGTGCAAGGCCAACATGAAGAAGCCCGTGGTCGGCTTCATCGCTGGCGTGACGGCCCCTCCCGGCAAGCGCATGGGCCACGCTGGCGCGCTGATCTCCGGCGGCGCTGACACGGCCGATGCCAAGCTCGCCATCATGGAAGAGTCGGGCTTCGTCATCACGCGCAACCCGTCCGAGCTGGGCAAGCTGCTCAAGGCCCAGCTGAAGTAAGTTCGCAGGCCCCGCCGCGACCGTAAGCACAATTACGGACGCGGTGCTCGGCACAGACCGCTAGACTGGCGGCTCCAACAAAAAGAGAAGCGCTCGGAACCCCGGTTCCGGGCGCTTCTTGCATTCATAACAGTGGAGTCAGTCATGGAGTTTCTGCAAAGCGCCGATTTCTGGATCGGCCTGGTGAAGATCGTCTGGATCAACATCATTCTTTCGGGTGACAACGCGGTGGTCATCGCGCTGGCCGCCCGGTCCCTCCCCCCCCACCAGCAAAAGAAAGCCGTGTTCTGGGGCTCCGGCGCCGCCGTGGTCCTGCGGATCTTGCTGACGGTGGTGGCCGCC
>DATLGV010000059.1:0-3096 GCA_035540275.1 Acidovorax sp.
GGGCGAAGTGGTGCCCGTGCCCATCCTGTGTTCGGTGACCTTTGGCGCGCCCATCCAGCTCGAAGCGGGCGAAGAGCGCCGACCCTTCCTGGACCGCGCGCGCCGTGCCGTGATCGCGCTGCGGGAAGTCTGAGCATGACAAGTCCGAAGCCCCTGCACTCACCCAACGCAGCTCCCGAGGAAGCGCGCTGACATGAACCAATTCCTGCGCAGCCTCACCGCCACCCAGCAGATCGGGGCCCTGTTCCTGGTCGTGTTCGGCATCCTGTCCATCGTCACGGTGTGGGCCTTTGTGCGCAACCTGCGCGAGCACGCCAGCGACGACCCCGAAGCCGAAGCCCAGGCCCTGGAGGCCAAGCGTTTCTGGGGGCTGCTCAAGACCTCGTGGGTCATGGCCACGGTGTTCTGGGTGGGCTGGGTACTGGGCGATACGGTGGCCACCGTGCTGTTTGCCATCGTGGGCTTTTTTGCGCTGCGCGAGTTCATCACCCTGTCGCCGACGCGCCGGGGCGACCACCGCAGCCTGGTGCTGGCGTTCTTTGTGGTGCTGCCCTTGCAGTTCTGGCTGGTGGGCAGCAAGCACTTCGACCTGTTCACGGTGTTCATCCCCGTGTATGTGTTCCTGGCGCTGCCGGTGGTCAGCGCGCTGGCCAACGACCCCCAGCGGTTTCTGGAGCGCAACGCCAAGCTGCAGTGGGGCATCATGGTCTGCGTGTACGGCATGAGCCACGTGCCTGCGCTGCTGCTGCTCGATTTTCCGGGCTACCGCGACAAGGGCGCTTTCCTCGTGTTCTTCCTGGTGTTTGTGGTGCAGACCTGCATGCTGGTGCAGCACCTGCTGGGGCGGCGCTTTCCGCACAAACCGGTGGCGCCGCAGGTGAGCCAGAGCTTTCAGTGGACGAGCTGGCTGGCGGGCGTGGCCACCGGGGGCCTCTCGGGCGGCCTGCTGACCTTCATCACCCCCTTCAAGCCCGGCCAGGCGCTGGGCATGGCACTGCTGGCCTGCGTGGCGGGCAGCCTGGGGCATCTGGTGATGAAGGCTTTGAAGCGGGACCGCGGCATCACCAGCTGGGGCATGCAGGGCATGTCCGTCACCGGTGCGGGGGGGCTGCTCGACCGGGTGGATGCCCTGTGTTTTGCAGCACCCGTGTTCTTCCATTCGGCACGCTGGTACTTCGGTTTGTAGAAGAACCGGCCAATAGCGCCAGCCTCCATCGCCCAGTAGCTACAAATAAGAGAGCAAATGCGCATCCTCGGCATTGACCCTGGCCTGCAGACCACCGGCTTCGGCGTGGTGGACATGGACGGCCACCAACTCAGCTACGTGGCCAGCGGCACCATCCGCACCACCACGCTCGCGCTGGGCGACCTGCCCGGGCGCCTGAAGATATTGTTCGACGGCATCACCGAGGTCGCCGCCCGCTACCAACCCGATGTGGCCTCGGTCGAAATCGTGTTCGTCAACGTCAACCCCCAGTCCACGCTGCTGCTGGGGCAGGCGCGGGGCGCCGCCATCACCGCCCTGGTGGCCAGCAACCTGCCCGTGGCCGAATACACCGCGCTGCAGATGAAGAAAGCCGTGGTCGGCCACGGCCGCGCCGCCAAAAGCCAGGTGCAGGAAATGGTACGTCGGCTGCTGCAGCTGCCCGGGCTGCCAGGCACGGACGCGGCCGACGGCCTGGGCCTGGCGATCACCCACGCGCACGCGGGGGCGGCCATGGGGCGGCTGGGCGAGGCGGCTACGCTGAACCGGCGCCAGCATGCGATGTACAAGGGCGGGCGCAGTTACTGAGCGCCTCTACCTCGAAAGAACACTGACAGCACTGCAGCAGCCCGGTCAGCGTCCCAGCCCGCGCTTGAGCTCCTTGAGCAGCAGCAGCACCTGGTTGGACGCATGGCGGCAGCTGCCGTTGAGCAGCTGCGCTGCCTTGGGCTGGTCGCCCGACTGGAAGGCGGTCACCACATCGGCCGCCTGATGGTGAAAGTATTTGTGCCGCGCCACCAGCATGTCGAACGCGGGGTAGTGCCCCAGCCGCACCCGGCCCGTGCCGTAGAGCCAGCGGCCCAGGTCACAGCGGTCGTCCTGACAGATGCGCTCGGGCCGCATGACTTCGTCGGAGCGGCCGTTGACCATGTCCTGCAGTTGCAGGCGCCAGCGCTCGTGGCTGGCGATGGCGGCGTCGATGTCGATCTCGGTCATGAGCGTGGCCGCGTACTCGGCATCCAGCACCAGTTCGCTGCCGTTGTCTTCCATGGCCCAGGTGGTCTCGGGGCTGGCGGGGTCCTGCTCCCGGATCTTGAACAAGCGGCTGAAAAAACCCATGCGTCGTTCCTTTTGCGCGACTGGCCCGCGCGGCGCACGGGGCGACCGGCGCGGAAATGTCTTGAAACATTCTGTGGCGCCTCCGCCGATTTGGCTACCAAAAAATGACCTCTCGGCAAGAAGGAACGCGGGCAACCCTGCTGCCACTGCCAGCTCTGCGCCCACCGCCTGCACAAAAGCAGCAGGCGCCGGACAATGGCGGCATGACATCGATTCCCCGCCGCCCTGCCCTGTCCATGCTTGATCTGGTGGCCGTCCGCGAAGGCGGCACCGTGGCTGATGCGCTGCAGATTGCGCTGCGCACCGCCCAGCATGCCGAAAAACTGGGCTTTGCCCGCTACTGGCTGGCCGAGCACCACAACATGGCGGGCATTGCCAGCTCCGCCACCGCCGTGCTGGTGGGCCACATTGCCGGCGGCACCTCGCGCATCCGCGTGGGATCAGGCGGCGTGATGCTGCCCAACCATGCCCCGCTGGTGGTGGCCGAGGCCTTTGGCACCCTGGCCGAGCTGTACCCCGGCCGCATCGACCTGGGCCTGGGCCGCGCGCCGGGCACCGACCCCACCACCATGCGTGCGCTGCGCCGCAACCGGGTGGAGACCGAAGAAGACTTTCCGCGCGATGTGGCCGAGCTGCAGCGCCTGCTGGCCCCTGCCGAGCCCGGCCAGCGCCTGATCGCCATGCCTGGCGCCGGCACCAATGTGCCGATCTGGCTGCTGGGCTCCAGCCTGTTTTCGGCCCAGCTGGCGGCCGAGCGGGGTCTGCCCTATGCG
>DATLGV010000060.1:0-2430 GCA_035540275.1 Acidovorax sp.
GTTTGATGGCATTGACGACATGCCCGCCGCCGACCCCGAGGTGCGCGCCAGGATCGAAGCCCAGGCGGCCGAGCAAGGCTGGCCTGCCCTGCACGCCGAGCTGGCGCGCGTGGACCCGGTGACGGCCGCACGCCTGGCCCCGGGCGACAGCCAGCGCATCCAGCGCGCGCTGGAGGTCTGGCATGTCTCGGGCCAGCCGCTGTCGAGCTTTCACACTACCAAAACAGGAGCTAACAGCGCTTTACCAGAAAGCGCCAGAGCCCTTTTTTCCTTGGAGCCCGACAACCGGGCCTGGCTGCACGAGCGCATCGCCCAGCGTTTTGACGCCATGCTGGCCGGTGGCTTCATCGACGAGGTGGCGGCCCTGCGCGCGCGCGGCGACCTGCACCCCGACCTGCCCTCCATGCGCTGCGTGGGCTACCGGCAGGTGTGGGAAGAACTCGACTTCCAGGCCAGCCGCCCCGCTGGCACGCCGTTGAACACCGCCCTCCTGCGCGAGCGCGGCATTGCCGCCACGCGCCAGCTGGCCAAGCGCCAGATCACCTGGCTGCGCAGCATGCCGCAGCGCCACGCCATCGCCTGCGACCAGCCCCACGCCGTGGCCCACCTGGTGCAGGCCGTGCTGCAGCGCCTGGAGCAGCGCGCCCCATGACGCTGCTGCGTGTGCAGAACCTGGGCAAGCACTACGGCAACACGCCGGTGTTTGCCAACGTGCAGTTCGCTGTGGCGCCGGGCGAGTTTGTGGCCATCGTGGGGGATTCGGGCGTGGGCAAGTCCACGTTGCTCAACTGCCTGGCGGGCCTCGATACCTGGGACACCGGCAGCATCACCCACGGCACCACCGACCTGGGCCAGCTGGACGACACCGCCCGCGCGCTATGGCGGCGCGCGCACGTGGGTTTTGTGTTCCAGGCCTTCCACGTGCTGCCGCACCTGGACGTGGCGCAGAACGTGGCCCTGCCGCTGATGCTGCTGGGCCAAAGTGATGCGGCCCGCGTGCAGCACATGCTGGCCGCCGTGGGCCTGGAAGGCCTGCGCGCACGGCTGCCGCAACAGCTCAGCGGCGGGCAGCTGCAGCGCGTGGCCATTGCACGCGCGCTGGTGCACCGCCCCGCCCTGCTTCTGGCCGACGAGCCCACCGGCAACCTCGACCCCACCACCGCCGCACGCGTGATGGACCTGCTGCTGGCGCAGACACGCGAGCACGGCGCATCGCTGGTGCTGGTCACCCATTCCGACGCCGCCGCTGCGCGGGCCGACCGGGTGCTGCGCCTCACAGCCAGCGGCATCGCCGGTTAGGCCCCACGCGCGCTCAACAGAGGCCGCGCGGGGGTTTGAAGCGGATCACACAACCCTGCGCAGCGGTTCTGGCCAGAAGGGTCGTGTGAGCCGCACTCACTCGATGTTCAGCCGCTGGGCTGCCTTGTTCACCTTCTTGGGCAGGGTCAGCGTCAGCACACCGTTGTCGTACTTGGCCTTGGCCTGCGCGGCGTCCACATCGGCAGGCAGCTGAAAGCTGCGGGCCACGGCGCCGAAGTAGCGTTCGCTGCGCAGCACCTTTTCGCCCTCGCGCTTTTCATCGTGCTGGCGCACCTCGGCGCGCAGGCTCACCACATTGCCTTCGAGCGAGACATGGATGTCCTCCTTGGCCACGCCGGGCACTTCGGCCTGCACCGTGTAGCCGCTTTCTGTTTCCTTCACATCCACCTTGATCTGGCCGGGTGAAGGCAGGTTGTCGCCATGCAGCGGGCGCACGTAAAAGCCGGGGGCAATGTCCTTGAAGAAATCGTCAAACAGACTGCCGCGGTTCACGAGAGAGTTCATGGTTTTGACTCCTGAAAAGGGGTTGAAACGGACAACTGAGCCTGCGCAGGAGGGCAGACCCTGATGCCAAGATAGGCCCAGCCTTTCAGCACTTCAAGAGGGTGCAAAACGCAAGGTTGATATGCATCAACTGCTGTTGAGCTGAGCCCCTGCGGCCACAATGCAGGCCATGCTCGCCCTGCTCCGCACCTTCTCCTGGCAAGACCTGCGCCACCACCCCTGGCGCAGCGCCGCAGCGGTGGCGGCCGTGATGCTGGGTGTGGCGCTGGCGTTTGCCGTGCATGTGATCAATGCGTCGGCGCTGGACGAGTTCTCGCAGGCCGTACGCGCCGTCAACGGCCAGCCCGACCTGGAACTGCGCGCCATGCAGGGCAGCCTGCCCGAGGCGCTGTACGAACGCCTGGCCACCGACCCGCAGGTGGCCCGCGCCAGCCCGCTGCTGGAGCTGTCGGCCGTGGCGCAGGCAGCCACCACGGCGGTCACCAATGCAGCGGGCGCCAATGACCAGTCCCTTCGCCCCCCCATCCGCACCACGATCCGCGTGCTGGGCGCCGATGCTCTGCTGCTGCCCACCACGGCCCCGGCGCTGGTGCCGCGCCCCTGGGA
>DATLGV010000061.1:0-7390 GCA_035540275.1 Acidovorax sp.
TGTTTGACGACCGCATTGCCATCCACCCGGTGGAGGGCCAGTGGCTGGCCTTGCCCCGTTTGCTGCCCCGCCGCACCCCGGCAGAGCAATGACCTCTGACTGAAAGACAAGCTATGCAGATCGAAGCCGCCCCCACCGAAAAACGCTACGAGAAGGCCGAAGGCGAACGCCGGGGCCTCATCATCGTCAACACCGGCGACGGCAAAGGCAAAAGCACGGCCGCCTTTGGCCTGGCGCTGCGTGCGCATGGCCGGGGCAAGGCCGTGAAGATTTTCCAGTTCATGAAGGTGCCTACGGCCCGGTTTGGCGAGCACCGCATGTTCGAGCAGATCGGCCTGCCCATCGAGGGCCTGGGCGATGGCTTCAGCTGGAAGAGCAAGGACCTGGAGCACTCGGCCCAGCTGGCGCGCGACGGCTGGGAGAAGGCGCGTGCCGCCATCCTCTCGGGCGAGTATTTCATGGTGGTGCTCGACGAAATCACCTACCCGCTGATCTATGGCTGGCTGCCGCTCGACGGCGTGCTGCAGACCCTGCGCGAGCGGCCCCGCGACGTGCATGTGGTGCTCACGGGTCGCCGCTGCCCCGAAGAGATCATTGAACTGGCCGACACCGTGACCGAGATGAAGATGGTCAAGCACGCGTTCAAGGCCGGTGTGCCCGCGCAGCGCGGGATCGAGGACTGATGGCGATGGCCGAGCAGGGCACGGACAGCCCGGCGGGCGCGGACCCATCCCCCCAGGCCTTTGCACCCGGCGACGTTCGGGCCGTGTACCGGGCGATCCATGAGCGGCGCGACATGCGCCACTTCGCCGGTGGCCAGGTGCCAGAAGACACATTGCGCCGCCTGCTGGAGGCCGCGCACCATGCGCCCAGCGTGGGCTTCATGCAGCCCTGGCGCTTTGTGCGCGTGACCGACCGCGCCCTGCGCGTGCAACTGCACGGGCTGGTCGAGGAGGAGCGCGTGCTCACGGCCCGCGCCCTGGGCGAGCGCGAGGACGAATTCATGCGCCTGAAGGTGCAAGGCCTGCTGGAGGCCGCCGAGGTGCTGGCGGTGTCGCTGGCCGATGGCCGCGACAAGCACATTTTCGGCCGCCGCACCCTGCCGCAGATGGACCTGGCCTCGGCCGCCTGCGCCATCCAGAACCTGTGGCTGGCGGCGCGTGCCGAGGGCCTGGGTATGGGCTGGGTGTCGCTGTTCGACCCCGCAGCCGTGGCCGGCCTGCTGCAACTGCCCGAGGGCGCCGAGCCGATCGCCCTGCTTTGCCTGGGGCCGGTGCATGCGTTCTACGCCGAGCCCATGCTGGCCCAGACCCGCTGGGCGCAGCGCCAGCCGCTGCAGGCGCTGGTGTTCGACAATGCCTGGGGCCAGGCGAGCAGCCTGTTTGCAGAAGGGCCGGTGCCATGAATCTGGAGACTGTGGGGTTGCCCCTGTCGGTGGGGGGCGCGTTGCCGGGGGCGTTGGCGTTGTTGCTGGCGGTGTGGCTGGACCGGCTGGTGGGCGAGCCGCCTGAGCGTCTGCACCCGGTGGTGTGGATGGGGCAGGCGCTGCGCTGGTGGGGTGAGCGGCTGGCGCCGTTGTCGCCCAAGGCGCAAGACTGGAATTGTTTCTGGGCTGCAGCGCTTGTCTGGTGTGTGCTGGCTGCTGTGGTTTTTGTGATTTTCTGGGGTGTCCAATGGGCCGCGTTGCAACTGCACTGGCTGCTGGCGGCGGCCTTGCTGGCGCTGCTGCTCAAGCCGCTGTTTGCCTGGCGCATGCTGTGCGACGAGGTGCTGGCCGTGGAAGCAGCCCTGGCCCGCTCGCTGCCCGAGGGGCGCGCACGTCTGGCGCGCCTGGTGAGCCGCGATGTGGCGCAGCTCGATGCGCTGCAGGTGCGCGAATCGGCCATCGAGTCGCTGGCCGAAAACCTCAACGACTCGGTGGTGGCGCCGCTGTTTTGGTTCGCGCTGCTGGGCCTGCCGGGCGCTGCGCTGTACCGTTTTGCCAACACGGCCGATGCCATGTGGGGCTACCCCGGCATGCGCGGCGGGCGTTACTGGCAATGGGCGGGCAAATGGGCGGCGCGTGCGGATGATGTGCTGTCGTGGCTGCCCGCACGCCTCACGGCGCTGCTGCTGGCGCTGGCCGCGCGGGGGCTGCCGCTGCGCAAGCTGGCGCGCCAGGCGCGCAAGACCCCGTCGCCCAACAGTGGCTGGCCGATGGCGGCGATGGCGATGGCACTGGGCGTGCGCCTTGCAAAGCCGGGTGTGTATGTGCTCAACAGCAGGGGGCGGAATGCGGGGCCGCTCGATACGTGGCGCGCCGAAAAGCTGGTGTCCATGGTGGTGATGGCGCTGGTGCCGCTGACTGCGGCGGTGCATGTCCTGGTGGTGCTGGTGGCTGCTGCATGAACGCGATGCCGGCAACCTTGTCACCCCATGGCGGTCCCGATGCGGCGGGCGTGCCGCTGCACGATTTTTCGACCAACAGCAACGCCTGCGGCCCGTGCCCCGAGGCGCTGGCCGCCGTGCAGCAGGCCGACGCGACCTGTTACCCCGACCCTGCCTACACCGCGCTGCGCGAAAGCCTGGGCGCCTTGCACGGCGTTGCGCCAGAGCGCATCGTGCTGGCCGGCAGCGCCAGCGAATTCATCCACCGCATCACGGCCCTGGCGGCGCAGCAGGGCGTGCGTGCGGTGGCACTGCCCGCGCATTGCTATGGCGACTACCCACAGGCCGCCCAGGCGCGGGGTCTGGCATTGCTGCGGCCCACGGATGCAGGCAGCCCCAGCGCCGGACTGCAGTGGGCCTGCGAACCGGGCAGCCCGCAAGGCCTGGCAGACCCTGCGCTGGGCCTGTGGGCGCAGGCCGTTGCCGGTGTGGACCCCGCTGTTCCCCCGGTCCTGCGCGTGCTCGACTGCGCCTATGCGCCGCTGCGGCTGGACGGCGCGGCGTGGCCCGGGCCTTGCGCAATGTCTGCCCCCTTCTGGCAACTGTGGACACCCAACAAGGCCTTGGGCCTGACGGGGGTGCGAGCGGCTTATGCCGTGGCGCCGCCGGGCAGCGCGGCACAGGTGCTGGCCCTGGCGGCACTGGCGTCGTCCTGGGCCGTGGGGGCCCATGGCGTGGCCATGCTGCAGGCCTGGGTGCAGCCCGGTGTGCAGCGCTGGCGGGCGGCCAGCCTGGTCACCCTGGCGGCCTGGAAGCAACGCCAGCTGGCCTTGTGTGAGCGCCTGGGCTGGGCCGTGCAGGGCGGCAGCCTGGCCAACTATTTCTGTGCCTTGCCCCCTGGTGGCATGCAAGAGCGCGATGGGGCGCACCTGCGCGCTGCGGGTATCAAGCTGCGCGAGTGCACCTCGTTCGGTCTGCCGGGATGGGTGCGGCTGGGGGTGCGGTCCCCGGCTGCGCAGCAGGCGTTGGAGATGGCCTGGCGTGCCCGTGCGCCATCGGCAGAAAAGAAGGACGTATGACACTCTCCCCCAAGACATTGGCCCGCTGCGTGATGGTGCTGGGCACCACCAGCGGCGCTGGCAAAAGCTGGCTCACCACCGCGCTGTGCCGCTACTACAGCAACCTGGGCCTCAAGGTCGCGCCGTTCAAGGCGCAGAACATGAGCAACAACGCGCGCGTGGTCTCCGGCCCTGGCGGCAGCCTGGGAGAGATCGGCAGCGCCCAGTATTTTCAGGCCCTGGCAGCCCGCGCCGAGCCCGAGGTGCGCATGAATCCTTTGCTGCTCAAGCCCGAGGCCGACACCCACAGCCAGGTGGTGCTGATGGGCCAGGTGAGTGCCGAGCTCACGGCCATGCCCTGGCGCGGCCGCAGCGAAAAGGTGTGGCCGCACATTGCCGCCGCGCTCGACGCACTGCGTGCCGAGAACGACGTGGTCGTGATCGAGGGCGCGGGTTCGCCCGCCGAAATCAACCTGCACGCCAGCGACATCGTCAACATGCGTGTGGCCCGCCATGCCGATGCGCGCTGTCTGCTGGTGACGGACATCGACCGGGGCGGCGCGTTTGCCCACCTGTACGGCACCTGGGCGCTGCTGCCCGAGGACGAACGCGCGCTGATCCACGGCTTTGTGCTCAACAAATTTCGCGGCGACGCCAGCCTGCTCGCCCCCGCGCCGCAGATGCTGCACGACATGACCGGCGTGCCCACCGTGGCCACCATCCCCATGCAGTGGCGCCATGGCCTGCCCGAAGAAGACGGTGTGTTTGACGACCGTACCTTGGCTGCGGGCGCGGTGCACACCACCGTGGCCGTGGTGGCCTACCCGCGCATCAGCAACCTGGACGAGTTCCAGCCCCTCAAGAATGTGCCCGGCGTGCGCCTGCTGTGGGCGCGCAGCCCGGTCGACCTGGGGGGGCTCACGCCTACCGACTGGGTGGTGCTGCCTGGCTCCAAGTCCACCGCGGCCGACCTGGCCTGGCTGCGCGCGCAGGGTCTGGACCAGGCCATTGCCCAGCATGCGGGGCAGGGCGGCACGGTGCTCGGCGTGTGTGGCGGCCTGCAGATGCTTGGCGAGGCGCTGATCGATACGGCGGGCATCGACGGCAATGCACCAGGCCTGGGCCTGTTGCCCCTGGTCACCACCTTCGAGGTCGCCAAGACCGTGCAGCGCACGCAGGCGCAGTTTGGTGGGGTGCAGGGTGCCTGGGCTGCGCTGGCGGATGTGCCCGCCACGGGCTACGAAATCCACCACGGCCAGACGGCCCAGCACCCGGCCATGGCCGCCAAGGGCGATGTGGCGCGCGAGGTCATCCCGGGCATGGCCTGGCAAAACCCGGCGGGCAATGTGCTGGGCGTGTATCTGCATGGTTTGTTGGAAGACCCCGCCGTGCTGCAAGCGCTGTTTGGCCGTGCAGGTGCAGCCCCCGTGCCCACGCTGGACGCCGTGTTCGACGGCCTCGCCCGCATGGCGGATGCCAGCTTCGTCCCCGGGGCGCTGCGGGCGCTGATCGTGCCCAGCGCGTCCCACGCCTGATCGCTGCATCCATGGGCTTGCAGCTTTTCCCGGTTCTTTTACCCCTTGTTTCCTCCTCACGCACCATGCAACCACCGGCCCAGCTCACCGTCCCTCCCATCGCCGATATCTCTGACGCCCGATGGACCGCCCGGCTCCAGCACCTGCTGGACAACAAGACCAAGCCCCTCGGCTCGCTGGGGCGGCTGGAGGCGTTGGCCCTGCGCATCGGCCAGGTGCTGGGCACCGAAGCCCCGGTGCTGCTGCAACCGCAAATGCTGGTGTGCGCGGGCGACCATGGCCTGGCAGCCAAGGGCGTGTCGGCCTTCCCCAGCGACGTCACCTGGCAGATGGTGGAGAACTTTCTGGCCGGTGGGGCGGCGGTGAGTGTGCTGGCCCGCCAGCATGGCCTGCAGCTCTCGGTGGTGGACTGCGGCGTGGCGCGCCCGATTGCACCGCGCGAGGCGCCTGCCGGGGCGCCACGCCTGCTGGTGCGCAAGGTGGCGCCCGGCACGGCCGATGCCTCGGTGGGCCCCGCCATGGCGGCGGAGCAGTGCGCGCAGGCCATCGCCAATGGCATGGAGGTGGTGCGCGGCCTGCCGGGCAATACCCTGCTGCTGGGCGAAATGGGCATTGGCAACACCTCGGTGGCATCACTGCTGCTGGCCCGCCTGGCAGGGCTGCCACTGGCCGAGGTCACGGGCGCGGGCACGGGCCTGGATGCTGCGGGTATCGAACGCAAGCGCGCCGTGCTGCAACAGGCGCTGGATGTGAATGCCGATGCCACTGCACCGCTGGCGGCGTTGGCGGCGCTGGGCGGCTTCGAGGTGGCCACTCTGGTGGGGGCGGTGCTGCAGGCCGCGGCCGAGCGCCGCGTGATCGTGGTGGACGGCTTCATCACCAGCGCGGCCGTGCTGGTGGCCAGCCGCCTGCAGCCCGCGGTGCTGCAGCGCTGCGTGTTTGCCCACCGCTCGGGCGAGCGGGGCCACAGCCTGATGCTGGAACAGATGCAGGCCGAGCCCTTGCTGGATCTGGGGCTGCGGCTGGGCGAGGGCTCGGGTGCGGCACTGGCCTGGCCGCTGCTGCAGTCGGCCTGCGCGGTGCTGGCCGAGATGGCGAGTTTCGAATCGGCCGGCGTGGCCAACCAGACGACAGCCTGAGCCGTCGGTTTCTGGCTTCTTGAGCAGGCCTTCAGCCCACCACGGTGCGGTTGCGGCCTTCTTCCTTGGCGCGGTACAAGGCTGCATCGGCGCGGGAGAGCATGGCGTCCAGGGTTTCGTGCGGCCCCGACCAACTGGTCAGCCCTATGCTCACTTCGCAGTCCAGCGGGTGGCCCGTGGCCAGCGTGGCGTGGATGCGCTGGGCCACGATCAGGGCGGCCTGCGCGTCGGCTCCCGGCAGCAGCACCATAAATTCCTCGCCCCCATAGCGGCCCAGGCGGTCGGCGCGGCGCAGCACCTGGCGGGTGCGCTCGGCAAAGTGCACCAGCACCGCATCGCCGTGCTGGTGGCCGCGTGTGTCGTTCACCGCCTTGAAGTTGTCCAGATCCACCATCATGATGGACGGCCCGTTGCCATAGCGCTGCGCGCGCTCCAGTTCGTCCTCGCAGCGTTGCAGCAGCGCGCGGCGGTTGAGGGTCTGGGTCAGCGAGTCGTAGGCGGCCAGGTGTTCCAGCTCGGTGCGCAAGCGGTCGGTGGCCATCAGCACCGCACCAATCGACAGCATCAGCACGGTGAGCACATAGGCGCCGATGTACAGGGTCTGGAACAGCGATGGCTCCATCAGGTCGGCGCCCGCGTGCCCGGTCAGGACGGAGCCCAGCCGCAGGGTGAGCACCAGCATGTGCAGCCCCAGTACCACCTCCACCAGCCGCACTGGAAAATTGCGGCCCCCATGGCGCAGCATGAAATGCAGCTGTATGGCATACAGCACCGCCATCACCGAGGTGAAGAAGCCCACGCGCAGTGCGTAGCTGGGCGCGCCATAGGTCAGCCAGACAAACACAAGCGTGGTACCTGCCATCACCCAGTTCCATGTGCGCCACGTGGCCGGCTGGCCCATGAACTGCCGGGTGCCCATGTAATAGGTCACCGAGCCCAGCACCAGCAACTGGTTGGCCAGCACCAGGCCCAGCCAGTCGGGGATGGCGTCGCGCGCGCCAAACAGCAGGGTGGACACCAGCCAGAGCAGGGGCGAGGCCGCCCAGCCGCCTACGCCCCGGATGCTGGGTGGGTAGTGCCGCCGCATGAACAGCAGCACCAGGGCCATGACGGCAGACATGAAGCCCGCCAAGGCAATCATGGAGCGCGGGTCAAGGTTCGTCATGCGGCAGGCAGGATAAGGGAGAGGGACGCGCTGACGTAATAAATTGTTTCAGGTGCGAGGCCAGTATAGCCACGCACCTGGCAGGCGCAGCGCTGTTTCGGTGCATGGTTTGCCCGGGGTGGGGCC
>DATLGV010000062.1:0-3044 GCA_035540275.1 Acidovorax sp.
GTCGTGACGGTGATCATGCTGTTCGTCGTGCCCGCATTCAAGAACGTGTTCAGCAGCTTCGGCGCCGATCTGCCGGCGCCGACGCTGGTGGTGATCGCGATGTCGGACTTCGTCGTCGCCTACTGGTACCTGCTGGGGGGCGCGGTCGGCGGAACGATCTACTTCCTGATGCAGGCGTGGAAACGCAGCGCGAAGGTACAGATGATGATGGACCGCGCGCTGCTGCGCGCGCCGGTGTTCGGCGCCGTGGTGCGCAAGGCGACGATCGCACGCTGGCTGCGCACGCTGGCGACGATGTTCGCCGCGGGCGTGCCGCTGGTGGAGGCTCTCGACTCCGTGGGGGGTGCCGCCGGCAATTCGGTGTACTCCATGGCCACCGACAAGATCCAGCAGGAAGTCTCCACAGGCACCAGCCTCACGGCAGCGATGGGCAACGCGAACATCTTCCCGTCCATGGTGTTGCAGATGTGCGCGATTGGCGAAGAGTCCGGCTCCATCGACCACATGCTCGGCAAAGCTGCCGACTTTTACGAGGCAGAAGTGGATGACATGGTGGCCGGCCTTTCCAGCCTGATGGAGCCCATCATCATTGTGTTTCTGGGTACGCTTATCGGCGGTATCGTGGTATCGATGTACCTTCCCATCTTCAAGCTCGGTCAGGTTGTGTAATGGCGCTGGAAGCATGGTTGAACGCCGCTATCGGCGGCGTGATTGGGTTGCTCATTGGCAGTTTTCTGAATGTGGTGATCTACCGCCTTCCCAAAATGATGGAAAGGCAATGGGCGGCAGAGTTGGCGCAATTCGAGGCATCCAACCAAGGTAAACAGCCGCCCGAGGACACCCAACCGGCTTTCAATCTCATGACGCCTCGGTCCCGCTGCCCGGCTTGCGGGCACCTGGTACGGTGGCATGAGAACATCCCGGTTGTGAGTTACCTGTTTTTGCGCGGGCGTTGTTCGTCATGCAAAACACGCATCAGCCCCCGGTACCCGCTGGTCGAGCTGGCAACGGGTGCACTGTTTTTTTTCTGCATCCACCGCTGGGGCTTAACCCCTGCAGGATTGGCGTGGTGCGGCTTTTCGGCAGCGCTGGTGGCGCTCGCCTTCATTGATTGGGACACCACGCTTTTGCCCGATGACATCACCTTGCCGTTGCTCTGGGCAGGGTTGCTGGCGTCGGCCATGCAGTGGATCAGCGTACCGTTGCACGCCTCTGTCATGGGGGCGGCGGCTGGATACCTGTCGCTGTGGCTGGTGTACTGGGGGTTCAAGCTGGCGACGGGCAAGGAAGGCATGGGCTACGGCGACTTCAAGCTGTTTGCAGCGTTAGGCGCATGGTTCGGCTGGCAGGCCTTGGTGCCCATCATTCTGATGTCCTCGGTCATTGGGGCCATCATTGGAATCGCCCTGAAGATTTTCAGCAGCTTGCGCGAAGGCGGCTACATCCCGTTCGGCCCCTTCCTGGTGGGTGCGGGACTCACTGCGATGGTGTTCGGCCCCGACGCCATTCTGGGCACGGTGCTGGGGCTTCTGGGACTCTGACCAGGGCCCATGGCAAGCCACCGACAGCCCTGGCGCCTTGGCCTGACCGGCGGCATTGGCAGCGGCAAGAGCACGGTAGGCCAGATGCTGGCATCCCTGGGCGCAGCCCTGATCGACGCCGATCAGATCTCCCGGGAAATGACCGGGCCTGGGGGTGCAGCCATGCCAGCCATTCAAAGTGCCTTTGGTGACGCCTATGTCGATGCATCGGGCGCGCTGGACCGCACACGCATGCGGCAACTGGCCTTCAGTCAACCCGAGGCGCGAAGCCAGCTGGAGGCCATCGTGCACCCCCTGGTCGCTTTGCACAGCCAGCAGCGGATTCAGCAGGCGTTGCAGGCTGGCGCCCGATTGATCGTGCACGACATCCCGCTGCTCGCAGAGTCCGGGCGGTGGGCACGCCAGCTCGATGCCGTGGCCGTGGTGGACTGCGCAGAACAGACCCAGCTCACGCGGGTCATGCAGCGTAGTGGTCTGTCCGCTGACGCGGTGCGGGGCATCATGGCCTCACAAGCCTCGCGCACAGCGCGCAGGGCAGTGGCCGATGTGGTGATTGCCAACGAAGCTCACTGCACACTGGAGCAGTTGCAGGCCGAAGTGCGGCAAGTGGCGGCACTGTTCGGGCTATGATGCGTACGAAACCGTTTGTGCTTTCACCCCATGCCGTGCGCCACCGGCGTCAGAATACTGCCTGAGCCTCCAGGAACCCGCCAGCGTGATCCTTTACGAATACCCTTTTAACGAGCGTCTCAGAACCTATCTGCGGCTGGAGCAGCTGTTCCGTCGCTTGGGGGAATTGATCCCCCGGCCTCACGCGCTGGACCACCATTTCGCCCTGGTGACGATTTTCGAGATCATGGACGTGGCCGCACGGGCTGATCTGAAGTCGGATGTGCTCAAGGACATCGAAAAGCACAAGCACCAGCTCGACGCCTACCGGGGCAACCCCTCTATTTCGGAGGCCGCGCTGGATGCAGTGATTGCCCAGCTGGACCGGTGCTTCGTGGCACTCAACACCCAAAGCGGCAAGTCGGGCCATGCGCTGACAGAAAACGACTGGCTGATGAGCATCCGTAGCCGCATCGGCATTCCGGGCGGGACCTGCGGCTTTGACCTGCCGGCCTACTACGCGTGGCAGCACCATGCCCCAGCGGTGCGTCAGCAGGCGCTGGAGGAATGGGCCTCCACCCTTGCGCCACTCGCCGAGTCGATCTATGTGCTGCTCAAGCTGCTGCGCGATTCGGGCGTTCCCCAGAAGGTGGCCGCAGAGCGCGGCCAGTTCCAGCAGAACCTGCCCCAGGGCCGTACCTTCCAGCTGCTGCGGCTTCGCATCGACCCGGCTCTGAACCTGATCCCGGAAATCAGTGGCAACCGTTTGATCGTCTCGGTGCGGCTCATGCGCCTGGAAGGCGATGGGCGCTTGCACGCCTGCACCGAAGATGCGGCGTTTGAACTGGCCCTGTGCGCATAGGCCTTAGCGCGCCCAAGCCCAGAGACTGCATC
>DATLGV010000063.1:0-1616 GCA_035540275.1 Acidovorax sp.
AGGTTCTGGGGGCAATGGGGTAATGGGGCATTGGTGCTTGTGTATCAAGCATCTTGTGCTATCAAAATAGCAAAAATGGAAAAAATAGGATTCTTGGGTCAGGCGGATGCGAGTGCCGCGCGGGCCTTTTCCATCCACATCCCCAAATTCGCCACCAGGTCCTTCTGGCTGAACGAGCAGCTTTCCTCCGAAAACAGCGCGCTCGATTCCAGCCGGTCCAGCAGGTGCAGCAGCACCTCGCTGTAGCGGGGTGGGAGGGCGGCGAGCAGGGCCGTCTGCTGGCGGGCCAGGGTGCTCAGGGTGGCGGCGCTGTGGTCGCCGCGTTCAAAGGCCTGCAGGGCCTGGGTCAGGGTGGCGAGCTCGGTGGATGCGGTGGTGGTCATGGCCGGGGGCAGTGGGAGTGGGGCAAGGCCGCAAGGGTAAAGCCAAGTGCGGCAAAATCATGGAATGAACGCACTCCACGTCGCTGAATACACGCACTCTCTTGGTCTCCAGGCAAAAACGGCCTCTGCGCTGATGGCCAAAGCGCCAGCAGCTATCAAAAACAAAGCGCTCAAGGCGCTGGCCCGGTTGCTGCGCGAGAACGTGGCGGCGCTCCAGATCGACAATGCCAAAGACCTGGAGCGCGCCGTGGCCAGCGGGCTGGCGGGTCCGATGGTGGACCGGCTCAAGCTCACCCCCAAGGTGCTGGAGACCTGTGCCGAGGGCTGCGAGCAGCTGGCCACCATGCCCGACATCATTGGCGAGATCCTCGGCATGAAGCAGCAGCCCAGCGGCATCCGCGTGGGCCAGATGCGGGTGCCGATTGGCGTGTTCGGCATGATCTACGAGAGCCGCCCCAACGTCACCATCGAGGCCGCCAGCCTCAGCATCAAGAGCGGCAACGCCTGCATCCTGCGCGGCGGCTCGGAGGCCATCGACTCCAACAAGGCGCTGGCCAAGCTGGTGCAGCAGGCGCTGGCCGAGGCCGGCCTGCCGCAAGACGCGGTGCAACTGGTGCAGACCACCGACCGCGAGGCCGTGGGCCAGCTCATCGCCATGCCGCAGTTTGTGGACGTGATCATCCCGCGCGGCGGCAAGGGCCTGATCGAGCGCATCAGCCGCGATGCCAAGGTGCCCGTCATCAAGCACCTGGACGGCAACTGCCACACCTATGTGGACGACCCCTGTGACATCGCCATGGCCGTGAAGGTGGCCGACAACGCCAAGACCAACAAGTACAGCCCCTGCAACGCGAGCGAAGGTCTGTTGGTGGCACGCGGCGTGGCGGCGGAGTTTTTGCCGAAGATTGGAGCGGTGTATGCCGCCAAGGGCGTGGAGATGCGCGGCTGCCCCGAATCGCTGGCCATCCTGAACAGCGTGGCGGGTGCCAAGCTGGTGGCGGCGACCGAACAGGACTGGAGCGAGGAATATCTGGCTCCGATCATCAGCGTGAAGATTGTGGCGGGGGTGGATGAAGCCATTGCGCACATCAACCGCTACAGCAGCCACCACACCGACGCCATCCTGACGCGCGACCACATGCACGCCCAGCAGTTCCTGCGCGAGGTGGATTCGGCCAGCGTGATGGTGAACGCGAGCACGCGGTTTGCCGACGGCTTCGAGTACGGCCTGGG
>DATLGV010000064.1:0-5627 GCA_035540275.1 Acidovorax sp.
GGCGCATGGCGAGCCGCTGGGGCCGGAGGAAGTGCAGCTGACCCGCAGCGCCATCGGCTGGCCCCATGTGCCGTTCGAGCTGCCGCCCGCGGTCTACGAGGAGTGGGACGCGCGTGCCAAGGGCCAGGCCGCCGAGGACGAGTGGAACCGCAGGTTCCAGCTCTACGCCCAGGCCCATCCCGCGCTGGCCGAGGAGTTCGTGCGGCGAATGAAGGGCGAGCTGCCGAACAACTTCGAGCAGGTGGCGCTGGAGGCGGCCGTCGCCGCCCATGCCAAGGCCGAGACCGTGGCCACGCGCAAGGCCTCCCAGCTGGCGCTGGAGGCCTTCACCGCCGCGCTGCCGGAGCTGCTGGGCGGATCGGCCGACCTGACCGGCTCCAACCTCACCAACACCAAGAGCACGCCGCCGCTGCGGGTCGACCATGCGGGCGAGGTGGTGAAGACCGAGGACGGCCGCATCGGCCGCCACATCAACTACGGCGTGCGCGAGTTCGGCATGGCCGCCATCATGAACGGGGTGGCGCTGCACGGCGGCTACATCCCCTACGGCGGCACCTTCCTGACCTTCAGCGACTACAGCCGCAACGCCATCCGCATGGCCGCGCTGATGAAGCAGCGTGTGATCCACGTGTTCACGCACGACTCCATCGGCCTGGGCGAAGACGGCCCCACGCACCAGTCCATCGAGCATGTGGCCAGCCTGCGCCTGATCCCCAACCTCGATGTGTGGCGCCCTGCCGACACGGCCGAAACCGCCGTGGCCTGGAGCGTGGCCCTGTCCAACCGCAACAAGCCCACCGTGCTGGCCCTGTCGCGCCAGAACCTGCCCTATGCACCCAAGCGCGACCTGGGTGACATCTCGCGCGGCGCCTACGTGCTGAGCGAGCCTGCCGATGTGGGCATCAAGAAGAAGCCCCAGGCCGTGATCATCGCCACCGGCTCCGAAGTGCAACTGGCGCTCAAGGCCCAGCGCCTGCTGGCCGACAAGAAGATCGCCGTGCGCGTGGTCTCCATGCCCAGCACCACCACCTTCGACCGCGAAGACGCCAAGTACAAGAGCAGCGTGCTGCCCGCCGGCGTGCCGCGCGTGGCCGTGGAAATGGGCGTGACCGACGGCTGGTGGAAGTACGGCTGCGCCGCCGTGGTGGGCATCGACACCTACGGTGAATCGGCCCCCGCGCCCGTGCTGTTCAAGCACTTCGGCTTCACCGAAGAGAACGTGGCCGATGCCGTGCTGGTGGCCGTGGGCGCGGCGCGCCTGAAGCCCGCCAAGAAGGCCCGGTAACACCCCCCTTGCCCGCTGCGCACCGCTGCCAGCGGGCGCGCGGCGGCAGATTCCGGTTTTCGATTTTGCAACCTTGGAGAGACACCCTATGACGATCAAGATTGGTATCAACGGCTTCGGCCGCATCGGCCGCAACGTGCTGCGCTCGGCCATCCAGAACTTCAGCGACATCGAAGTCGTGGGCATCAACGACCTGCTGGAGCCCGACTACCTGGCCTACATGCTGCAGTACGACTCGGTGCACGGCCGCTTTGACGGCACCGTGGCCGTGGAAGGCAACACCCTGATCGTCAACGGCAAGAAGATCCGCCTGACGCAAGAGCGCGACCCCGCCAACCTGAAGTGGAACGAAGTCGGCGCCGACATCGTGATCGAATCCACCGGCCTGTTCCTGGACAAGGTCACGGCACAGAAGCACATCGATGCAGGCGCCAAGAAGGTCGTGCTGTCGGCCCCCTCCAAGGACGACACCCCCATGTTCGTGTTCGGCGTGAACCACGACACCTACGCGGGCCAGGCCATCATCTCCAATGCATCGTGCACCACCAACTGCCTGGCCCCCGTGGCCAAGGTGCTGAACGACAAGTGGGGCATCAAGCGCGGCCTGATGACCACCGTGCACGCCGCCACCGCCACCCAAAAGACCGTGGACGGCCCTTCGAACAAGGACTGGCGCGGCGGCCGCGGCATTCTGGAAAACATCATCCCCTCCAGCACCGGCGCTGCCAAGGCGGTGGGCGTGGTGATCCCTGCACTCAACAAGAAGCTGACCGGCATGTCCTTCCGGGTGCCCACTTCCGACGTGTCGGTGGTGGACCTGACGGTGGAACTGGACAAGGCCGCCACCTACGAAGAAATCAAGGCCGAGATGAAGGCCCAGTCCGAAGGCGCCCTGAAGGGCGTGCTGGGCTACACCGAAGACAAGGTGGTGGCCACCGACTTCCGTGGCGACACCCGCCCGTCCATCTTTGACGCCGGCGCCGGCATCGCACTGGACGGCCCCTTCGTGAAGGTGGTGAGCTGGTACGACAACGAGTGGGGCTATTCGAACAAGTGCCTGGAAATGGTGCGCGTGGTCGCCAAGTAAGCTTCCTTTGAAAAGTTGAAAAAGCGCTAGAGGCAACTACCCTGTTCAAGCCGGCGGCCTGCAAAGGCTGCCGGCTTTTTTTTGCCTACGCAGTACCCGCCTGCGCAATCAGGACACCGCAGCAGCAGGGGCCTGCGGCGGCGTGCTGGCAATGTGCACCGTGCGCGTGGGGAACGCAAACTCCACCCCCATGGCCTTGAACTCGCGCAACAGCCCGAGGTTGATGGACTGCTGCAGGTCCATGTAGACGCTGTAGGCCGGGTCTTCCACGAAGTAGACCACTTCGTAGTCCAGCGAGCTGGCGCCCAGTGCCTTGAAATGCGCGCGGTCAAAGCGCAGCTGCGGGTGCGCCGCGATGAGCTTGCGCACGACCCCTGGAATGGCCTCGGCCTGCTGGGGGGTGGTGCCATAGGCCACGCCAAAGGTGAACACGATGCGCCGCCGCTCCAGCATGCGGAAGTTGCTGATGGTCTGCTTGAGCAGGTCGGTGTTGGACATCACGATCTGCTCGCCCTGCAGGCTGCGGATGCGCGTGGTCTTGAGGCCAATCACCTGCACCGTGCCCGACACATTGCCCACCACGATGAAGTCGCCTACCTCAAAGGGTTTGTCCACCGCAATCGCCAGCGACGCAAACAGGTCGCCCAGAATGTTCTGCACCGCCAGCGCCACGGCAATACCGCCCACGCCCAGACTGGCGATGAAGGCCGTGATGTTCACGCCCACGTTGGACAAGATGGCCAGCAGCACCACGCTCCATAGCAGTGTGCGCAGCCCCCAGGACATCAGCGTGGCCGAGGCGCTGACCTGCGTCATGCCGCTGGACGAGTGCCGCTCCACATAGCGGCGCACGCCGATGCCGATGGCGCGCATGCCCCACAGGCCCATCTGCAGGGCCACGGCCACAAACCACAGCTGGCTCAGGCGGCTCTCCCAGCGGCCCGGCAGGTCCAGCAGGCTCGCCCCCACCAGCAGCGCCACCACCAGCATCAGCGTACGGCTGGTGCCCTCCAGCACATCCGCCAGGGTCAGCGCCATACCGCTGTGCGACTGCGTGGCCCACACGCGGGTGCGGCGGGTCAGCAAGTGCAGCACCACGAGGATGGCTGCGTAGGTGGCCACAGCCGCCGCCAGGGCCACACACAGGCTCCACAGCGGCACGCCTGCAAAAGTGGCCTCCTGAATCCAGGCGAGCAAGGGGGATGGCGGCATTCAGAACTCCTCTTCGGTGGGCGATGTGGGGCGGGCATGCGCGGGGCGCTTGCAGGGCCCGGCCCCGGCCTTGGCGATAGGCCATTCAGCCGCTGCAACACCGGGCTGAGAACCTGCCCCGCCATGGATCGAGACCCGGGGGCGGCGGGAGTTCCCGCAAGCAGTCCCTGCCCGTGCGGCTGCGCACGCGGTCTGCCTGTCGCTTGCAAGTGTTTGTAAGAACGTGTGGACGATCTTTCAGGAGCCTCCACAGCCCTGCCCCCCCAGAGCAGCAGCCCGCTGCGCCTATGCCGCGCGGCTTTCAAACGTTTCGGTATCCACCTCGCTCGCGTTCTGCGCGTTGTAGCGTTGGCCCACCACCGTGCGCTCGTTGATCAAGGCATCCAGCCGCGCCATGGTGTCCGCGTCCAGTCGCAGGTTGGCAGCCCCCAGGTCGTCGTGCAGGTGCTCGACGCTGGTGGTGCCCGGGATGGGGATGATGTGCTCGGCCTTGTGCAGCAGCCATGCCAGCGCCAGCTGGGCGGGCGTGCAGCCCACATCGCGCGCAATGGCCTGGTAGCCATCGAGCAGCTTCAGGTTGGCCGCATACGCGTCGGTGGCAAAACGTGGCATGGAGCGGCGGATGTCCTTGGCGTCCAGCGTGCTCACATCGCGCAGTTCGCCACACAGAAAGCCCCGCGCCACGGGGCTGAAGGCCACAAACGCAGCGCCCAGTTCGCGGCAGGCGTCCAGCACGGCGATCTCGGGGTTGCGCGTCCACAGCGAATACTCGGTCTGTACCGCCGCAATGGGGTGCACCGCGTGCGCCTTGCGCAGGGTGGCGGCCGACACCTCCGACAGGCCGATGCTGCGGATCTTGCCCGCACGCACCAGGTCGGCCAGCGCGCCCACACTGTCTTCAATGGGCACCTGCTTGTCCCAGCGGTGCAGGTAGTACAGGTCGATCACATCGGTCTGCAGGCGGCGCAGGCTGTCTTCGCAGGTCTGGCGCAGCGTGGCGGGCCGGCCATCGATCACGCGCACCAGCTTGCCGTCGCCATTCACATCCACGCCCTGCATGCCGCATTTGCTGGCCAATGTAAAACGGCTGCGGTGCTGCTTCAGCACGCGGCCCACCAGCGTTTCGTTGGCGCCAAAGCCATAGAGCGTGGCGGTGTCGAACAGCGTCACGCCGGCATCCAGCGCGGCCAGCAGCACGCGCTCGCCCTGCTCTGCAGACACCGGCGCGCCGTAGGCGTGCGACAGGTTCATGCAGCCCAGGCCGATGGCCGAGACGGAGAAAGGTCCAAGGTTTCTTTGTTGCATGCCGCGAGCTTACGGCAAGATAGTTGCCAAGGCATCGGGCCGTTGGCGGCGATCCCCAGCAGCATCTGCGACAGGCTCCACAGGGCATTGCATGGACAATCCCGGCATGTCTGGCACACCGCTTACCTCACCCAATCCCTCGTCCCGCCCCGTCCTGATCGCCGGCGGCGGCATCGGTGGCATGGCCACGGCCTTGACCCTGCACCAGATCGGCGTGCCCTGCATCGTCTTGGAAACGGTGCCCGAACTGCAGCCGCTGGGTGTGGGCATCAACCTGCAGCCCAACGCCGTGCGCGAGCTGCACGACCTGGGGTTTGGCAACGACGTGCTGGACACCATTGGCCTGCAGGCACGCGAATGGGCGCTGGTGGGCCGCAACGGGAACGAGGTGTATGCCGAGCCGCGCGGCCTGGAGGCGGGCTACCACTGGCCGCAGTATGCGGTGCACCGGGGGCAGCTGCAGATGATGCTGTACCACGCCGTCAAAGCCCGCCTGGGCGACGACGCCGTGCAGCTGGGGCAACGTGTGGTGGGCTACCGGCAGGATGCGAATGGCGTCACCGCCATCGTCGAGACACGCGACGGCGAGAAGCGTGAAATGGCGGGCTCGCTGCTGATTGCGGCCGACGGCCTGCACTCGGCCGTGCGGGCACAGATGCACCCCACGCAGCCACCCATCCAGTGGGGCGGCGCCATCATGTGGCGCGGCACTACGCCGGGGGTGCCGCGCCACATGAT
>DATLGV010000065.1:0-1832 GCA_035540275.1 Acidovorax sp.
CTACAAAGACCCCTCCAACCCCGGCCCGGAGAGCTGGAAGCGTCGCCCCGCCGAAGTCTCCCGCGCCGTGGATGCCGTGGCGCAGGATGCGCGCCTGGCACCGCTGCTGGCGCTGGACAAGGTGGGCGTTTTCGGCGGCTCGGCAGGGGGCCACACGGCCCTGGTGTTTGCCGGTGGTCAATGGTCGCCCGCCCGCTTCAAGCAACACTGCGAGGCCCATCTGGCGGAGGATTTTTCGTCCTGCGTCGGCTTCACCACCCGCCTGCACGGCAACTGGCTGGACGGCATCAAGAAGACCGTGGCCATCACCATCATCCGCCACCGCTTTGGCGACGAGACGCTGTATGCACACACCGACCCGCGCATTGCGGCCACGGTGGCCGTGGTGCCGTTTGCGGCCGACTTCGACATGGGCAGCCTGGCCACCCCCCGCATCGCGCTGGGGCTCATCACCGCGGGCAAGGACGTGAACCAGATTCCACGCTTTCACAGCAGCGCCGTGCTGGCCGCATGCCAGGACCGCTGCACGCACATTGCCGACCTGCAGAACGGCAGCCACGGCATCATGCTGTCGCCCATGCCGCCCCTGGACCGCATGAACGACCTGGCCCGCGAGCTGCTGGGCGACCCGCCCGGCTTTGACCGCAGCGTGCTGCCGCAGGTGGACGCGAGCACCGTGGCCTTTTTTGCCCAGCACCTGCAGCCGCTGCGGCCGGAAATGCTCTCGCAACGCCCATGACCGTGCCCGTGCCCGTGCCGGCGCGTTTTCGCGCCCATGGAGCCGCCTAGAATGCCAAGCGCCATGCCCCTGACGCCCGAAGACCTGGACCGACTCGCCCGCCGCCGCGCCCATGCCAAGCTGGGTTGGTACCTGCATGCCGTGGCCTTTGTGCTGGTCAACGCTCTCATCTTTGCCATGTCGCGCTACGCGTTTGGCACACGCCCATGGTCGGTGTACCCACTGCTGGGATGGGGGCTGGGGCTGGTGCTGCACGGGGTGTCGGTGTTTTTGCTGGGCACCGGCAGCGGCCTGCGCGAGCGCATGGTGCAGCGCGAACGCGAGGCCCTGCAGCGCCGCCAAGACCGGCCATGATGCTGCGCCGCGAGTTCAACGGGGTCAGCAAACTGCGGCACTACCTGCAGGTGGTGGCCTTCACACTGGTGGTGGCCACCATCCAGTGCACTTTCATGCCCGACAAGCCCTACGGGCCGCCGGTGGTGTATTCGGTGCTGATCGGCACCTTCACCTGGGCCATCATCGACCTGGGGCGGGAGCTGATACCGTCCGCCGCCGAAACAGGCTGGCCGCAGGGCTGGCAGGGCATTGCGCTGGTCATGGTGGGCATTGTCGTGGGCTACCTGGCAGGCACCTTGCTGGCAGACACGCTGTGCGTGCACTACTTTCACTTCTACCCGGAAGGCGCATTGATCTCTGCGGCCGACCAGCGCACGTCCATCCTCATCACGGCCATTGCCGGGCTGGTGGGCACGTTCTACTTCTACGCGGTCAACAAGTCGGCCTACCTGGAAGGCAAGATGGCCGAGGCGCGCATGCACGCCAGCGAATCGCGCCTGAAGTTGCTGGAGACACAGCTGGAACCCCACATGCTGTTCAACACCCTGGCCAACCTGCGCGTGCTCATCGGCACCGATCCGGCCCGGGCGCAGCACATGCTGGACCGCATGATTGCCTACCTGCGCGCCACGCTCAGCGCATCGCGCAGCACCCAGCACCCGCTGGCGCTGGAGTTTGAGCGCCTGCGCGACTACCTGGAGCTGATGGCCGTGCGCATGGGCCCGCGCCTGGCCTACACCCTGGACCTGCCCGATGC
>DATLGV010000066.1:0-12433 GCA_035540275.1 Acidovorax sp.
ACCCCCGTGCTGGCCAGCACCAAGAGCCACAAGCTGCAGGACGGCACCGACTACTACGGCATCAACCCCCTGGGCTACGTGCCCCTGCTGGAGCTGGACAACGGCGAGCGCCTGCGCGAAGGCCCGGCCATCGTGCAATACATTGCCGACCAGGTGCCCGACAAGCAACTCGCCCCCGCCAACGGCACCCTGGCGCGTTACCGCCTGCAAGAGTGGCTGACCTTCATCGGCACCGAGCTGCACAAGGGCTTCAGCCCCCTGTTCAACCCCGCCACACCCGAAGACTACAAGCCCATGGTGCGCGAGCGCCTGCTGCAGCGCCTGCAGTGGGTGGACAGCCAGCTCGCCGGCAAGCAGTACCTGATGGGCGACCAATTCACCGTGGCCGACGGCTACCTGTTCACTGTGACCAACTGGACCCAACCCACCAAGCTCGACATCTCCGGCCTGGCAAACCTGGCGGCCTACCGCGAACGCGTGGGCGCCCGCCCCGCAGTGCAGGCCGCGATGAAGGCCGAAGGCTTGCTGAAATAGGGACACCCCCCTGAGGCGCTGCGCGCCTTCCCCCCCGCTCTCGCTACACGGGCAGGGGGACAACGCCCTCGCGGCGGGGCGGCCCTTGCTCGGCGTTCCTGTCCTAAGCCCCGCCAGTATCGATGGGGAGCGCGCGGCTCGACGCGCAGCCAAAACTCCAGATGCGCTACAGCGGCTTCTGCCGCCACGCCACCAGCGCCCCCACCCACAGTGCGCAGGCCGAGAACACCAGGCCGCGCGCCAGGCCTCCGGGCCCGTCGGCGATCCAGCCCACCACCGTGGGCCCCACGATCTGCCCGGCCGCAAACACGATGGTGAACGCGCTGATGCCGCTGGCCCACAGCGCCTGCGGCAGGTTGTGTCGCACCAGCGCCGTGGTCGAAGCCACCACCGACAGAAACACCCCGCCAAACAGCAGCCCCGAGGCCAGCACCACCGGCCACGCCCCCGTGATGGCGGGCAGGATCGTGGCCACGCCCAGCAACGCATTGAGCCGCGCCAGGGCCTCGCCACCCCGGCTGCGGTCCAGCAGCCCGGCCCAGATGCGCGACGACAGCACCACGGCCAGCCCCAGCAGGGCGTAGAACAGCGTCACCTCGCCCGCACCCCGGCCCTGCTCGCGCAGCAGCGCCACCACAAAGGTCATGTAGCCGATGTAGCCCACGCCAAACAGGCCGTAACCCAGCAGCGCAGGGGCCAGTGCCCGCCAGCGCACGCGGTCGGGCACTGCAGCCGCCGGTGTGGTCCCGGGCGCGGCAGCCACGGGTGCCGCCAACCCGTTCAACGCCCGCGCGGGCCAGAGCAGCGCGGCCGTGGCCGCCACGCAGGCCAGCGCCAGCGCCCACCAGGCCCAGGTCCAGCCATGCGGTGCAGGCGCCACGCCCAGCACCGCAGGCACCAGCAAGGCCGACAGGCTGATGCCCCAGCCCGTGCCGCCGTAGTACAGGCCCAGCAGCAAGCCGCTGCGCCCCGGCACCTGGGCACCCAGCCGCGCCGCCAGCAGGCCACCGGCAATGAACACCAGCGCACTGGCCCCGCCGGCCAGCAGGCGCTGCACCAACAGGGGTGCCGCCTGCGTGAAAAACCCGCTCAGGCCCATGAACACCGTGGCCATCACGGCGCCCGCCACCAGCACCGCGCCCGGGGCCGCGCGCCGCAACAGCCAGGGTGTGGCGAGTGCGCCCAGTAAATAGCCCAGCGCATTCGCCGTGTTCATGCCCCCCGCCAGCGTGTACGACCAGCCCAGGTCTTCGCGCATGGGCGGCAGCAGCAAGGCATAGGCGAACCGCGTGATGCCCAACGAAATGGCGGCGCCCATCGACAGGGCCACGGCCAGCCACAGGCTGCGCAACGGGGAGATGGAAAGCGGTGCGGGGGTCGATGGCAAGGACATGGCCGTCCATTCTCATGCAACGGCCGCGACGCCGCAGGCGTCTTGACGGGTTAGCACAAAAACGGAGCCCTTGTTGACGCCAGTGCGCTGCACGTTTTGCGCTGCAGCATTAAGCTCTCTGCCGAGTTTCCTTGCTGCTTTATCAGCACGTACCTCTACTACAGGACACCTCCCCCATGACCTCTTTGTTTGAACCCACCCGCGCGGGCGACCTCCAGCTGGCCAACCGCATCGCCATGGCGCCGCTCACGCGCAACCGCTCGCCCGAGGCCATCCCCACCGACCTGGTCGCCACCTACTACGCACAGCGCGCCAGCGCCGGTCTCATCATTTCCGAGGCCACGGCCATCAGCCCGCAAGCCCAGGGCTATGCCGATGTGCCCGGCCTGTACGGCACCGAGCAGCTGGACGGCTGGAAGAAAGTGACCCGCGCCGTGCACGACGCCGGCGGCAAGATCGTGGTGCAGCTGTGGCATGTGGGCCGTGTCTCGCACACCGACCTGCAACCCGGCAACGCCGCACCCGTCGCGCCCTCGGCCGTGCAGGCCCACACCAAGACCGTGCTCATCAAGGACGGCGTGCCCACCTTCACGCCCACCTCCATGCCCCGCGCGCTCGATGCCGAAGAGATCCCAGGCATCGTGCAGGACTACCGCCACGCCGCGCGCAACGCCATTGCCTCTGGCTTTGACGGTGTCGAGATCCACGCGGCCAACGGCTACCTGATCGACCAGTTCCTCAAGACCGGCGCCAACCAGCGCACCGACGACTACGGCGGCAGCATCAAAAACCGCGCGCGCCTGCTGCTGGAAGTGACCCGCGCCATCGTCGAGGAAATCGGCGGCGGCCGCACCGGCATCCGCCTGTCGCCCGTCACCCCCGCCAACGACATCGTGGACGCCGACCCCCAGCCGCTGTTCGACCATGTGGTGCGCCAGCTGGCGCCGCTGGGCCTGGCGTACATCCACCTCATCGAGGGCGCCACGGGTGGCCCGCGCGAGGTGGAAGGCCGCCCCTTCGACTACGTCGCCCTCAAGGCCGCCTACCGTGCAGCGGGCGGCAAGGGAGCGTGGATGGTCAACAACGCCTACACCCGCGAACTGGCCGATGCCGCCCTGGCCAACGGCGCCGACATCGTGGCCTTTGGCCGCCCCTTCATCGCCAACCCCGACCTGGTGGCGCGCCTGAAGGCCAACGCCCCGCTCAACGAGGTCAACCGCGCCACGCTGTACGGCGGTGGGGCCGAGGGGTACACGGACTACCCGGCGCTCAGCGCCTGAGTCCCCACCGAGCGGCGCAGCCGCTCAGGAGGGTGAACCTAATCCGATCGGGCTGGGCGCTCGCATCACGATGCGGGTGAACAGCCGGTCATACGCCGCGTCGCGCGGCTTGCCCGGCGCCAGCGGGTTGGTGTTGCTGGCAAAGGCCGCGTCGATGGCGGCCCAGTCGTCCGGCAGCAGGGACTCCTGGGCGGCGGGCAGCACCACGGCTTCTTCCAGGCGCATGTGCTCCAGGTAAAAGCGGATATAGCGCTCCAGCGCCTGGGCAAACGCCTCGCGGCGCGCGTCGCCCATCAGCTCCCAGCCCAGCAGCAGGTGCTGCAGCTCGCGCACCGCTGCCTCGCCCCCCTCGTGGTCGCGGTCCAGCTGGGCAATGGCTTCTGCCGCCTGGGGTGAGCGCTCGGCCACCTTGGGGAACAGCCACTGCGACTCCTTGGGGTGGTGCTGGCGCTCGGGAAACTCGTCGATGTAGAACAACATGGCCCGCATCACGTCAAAGAACGCAGCGGGTTCGTCGCCCGGGCCCTGGTCCAGCATCAGGCGCAGCGAGTGCAGCACCGCCGCGAGCGACGCATGCTCCTCGCGAATGGTTCGCAGACTGATCGACGGCATGGCGCACTCCCCAGGTTCAACAAGGCCCCAAGGGTGCCACGCGCTCCCCGGTGCGCCCATGACGCAGGTCAATAAACCGCCGGGCAGCTCAGCCCACAAAAAAGCCCCGCAGACCAGGCCTGCGGGGCTTGCCGGAAGGAAAGTGCTGGCTCGGTCAGTGCGTCAGCCGTGCCTGGGCGGGGCCTGCGGCCAGCGCCTGGGGCGCCTGGTCTGCATAAGGGGCAGCCACTGCGCTGCTGTGGCCATAGCCGCCGGCCGATTCGGCCAGACGGAACTGCTGCACCACGTGCGACAGGCGTGCGGCCTGCTCGCGCAGCGACTCGGCGGCGGCGGCGGACTGCTCGACCAGCGCCGCGTTCTGTTGCGTCATGCGGTCGATCTCACCCACCGAGCTGTTCACCTGGCCGATGCCGGCCGACTGCTCGGACGCCGCGGCCGTGATCTCGCCAATGATGTCGCCCACACGCTGCACGCTGCTCATGATGTCCTTCATCGCCGTGCCCGCTTCTTCCACATGGCGCACGCCGCCGTCCACGGCCGCCACGCTGTTCTGGATCAGGCCCTTGATGTCGCTGGCCGCCGCCGCGCTGCGCTGCGCCAGGCTGCGGACCTCGCTGGCCACCACGGCAAAACCCCGGCCCTGTTCGCCCGCACGGGCGGCTTCCACCGCCGCGTTCAGCGCCAGGATGTTGGTCTGGAACGCAATCGAGTCGATCAGGCCGATGATGTCGCCGATCTTGCGGCTGGAGGTCGAGATCTCGTGCATGCTGGCCACCGCCTGCTGCACCACGCCGCCCCCATGGGTGGCCATCTGCGAGGCCGACGCGGCCAGCTGGTTCGCCATCTGCGAGGACGATGCCGTCTGCTGCACCGTGGACGTGAGCTGCGACAGCGAGGACACGGCCTCCTGCGCGTTGCTGGCGGTCTGCTCGGTGCGCTGCGACAGGTCCTGGTTGCCCGTGGCGATCTCCTGGCTGGCCGTGGCGATGTTGCCGCTGGCGTCGCGCACCTGCGCCACCAGCGCACCCAGGCCCTGCTGCATCTCACGCAGCGCGCGCTGCAGGTCGGCCACTTCGTCCTTGCCCTCGGCGGTGATGTGCTGCGACAGGTCGCCCCCCGCAATCGCCTGCGCCATCTTGCGTGCGTCCTCCAGCGGACGGCAGATGGAGTTCATGTTCATCAAGGTGGTGGGCACCACCACCACCACCGTGATCAGCACGGCCAGCACAAACAGCCACTTGGTCTGGTTGGACACCTCGCCCTGCTGCGCCACGGACTTGCTGACCTCGCTGCGCAGCACGGTGTCCAGCTCGGCCATCAGCTTGTCGGCCTCGTCAAACTCGGCCACGGCCTTGCCGCTCATGCGGTTGGCAATGGTGGCGGTGTCGTAGCCGCCCGCCTCCAGCTGGCGCGCCACATGGGCGAACAGGTCCCTGTAGCTGTCGAGCTTGGTGATGATGTTGCGCACCACCACGTTGTCGGCGTCCTCGGCGCCTTCCAGGAACTTGCCGGCGATCTTCTTGGCCTTGTCGTGGCTGGCCAGCCACTTGGCGTGGGCGGCCTTCACGGCCTCGGTCTTTTCGTAGCCGATGATCATGTCCTTCTCATGCTGGCGGATGGCCCCCATCTCGCCCCGCAACTCGGCCATGGTGCTCACCTTGGCAAACGCGTTGTCCATGAAGTTCTGGCTCATGTCGTGGATGCGGAACATGCCCAGCATGCCCGCGCCGCCCAGCAGCCCCAGCAGCCCCAGCACCACGCCAATGGCCCCCAGCATGCGCAAACGTATGGTGAACTGCCGCATGAGCGAGAAAAGATTCATGATCTGTCGTCCTTGATATAGCTATGCCGATGCGCTCACCGCACCTCCCCCGAGGCCGCAGACGCGCAACAAATCGTTGCAGTTTGCCAGACATCGACAGCCGCTCGGTACGTATTTATCACATGCGCCACCGCTTGAGTAAGAGGGCATTCGCCATCACGCTGACCGAGCTGAGTGCCATGGCCGCCCCCGCCACCACCGGGTTCAGGTAGCCCAGCGCCGCCAGCGGAATGCCCGCCACGTTGTATGCAAACGCCCAGAACAGGTTCTGGCGGATCTTCATCACCGTGCGGTGCGAAATGTCCAACGCCGCCGCCACCAGCATCGGGTCGCCGCGCATCAGCGTGATGCCCGCTGCATGCATGGCCACATCAGTCCCGTTGCCCATGGCCATGCCCACATCCGCTGCCGCCAGCGCCGGGGCATCGTTCACGCCGTCACCCACCATCGCGACAATATGGCCCCCACGCTCCGCCGCTGCGCTGGGTCGCTGCCCCCCGAGGGGGTCTTCGCGCCTTGGGGCGGCCCGGCGGCGCTCATGGTGCTTGCCATCGCTGCCCTGTTGCAGCGCCGCCACCTTGGCGGCCTTGTCGCCCGGCAGCACCTCGGCCATCACCTCGCCCGCCGCCGGGTCCAGCCCCAGGCGACGGGCCATGGCCTCGGCCGCGCCCCGGTTGTCGCCCGACACCATCACCGTGCGGATGCCGCGCGCCTTCAGCGCCGCCAACGCCTCGCGCGCACCCGGCTTGGGTTCGTCGCCAAAGGCCATCACCGCGCGCAATGCCAATCCCTCCGTCACACGCTGGGCCACGGCGGACACCGTGGCGCCTTCGCGTTGCAACGCTTCCGCGCGGTCTGACAACGGGCCCAGGCCCACCCCCAGCTCCTGCATCCAGCGCAGGCTGCCCACCAGGTAGCTCTGGCCATCCACCTCGCCCTCGGTGCCGCGCCCGGGCACAGCGCGCACGTCCTGCGCGGTGGCCACGCTGATCTGGCGCTCGCCCGCAGCCGCCACCACCGCGCGCGCCAGCGGGTGTTCGCTGCCGCTTTGCACCGCCGCCACGGCCGCCATCACTGCCGCCTCATGAAGACCCGGCACCACCTCAAACGCCGTGAGCCGGGGCTGGCCCACGGTCAGCGTGCCGGTCTTGTCAAAAGCCACCGTGTCCACCTTGTGCGCCAGCTCCAGCGCCTGCACGTCCTTGATCAGGATGCCGTGTTTGGCCGCCACGCCCGTGCCCGCCATGATGGCCGCCGGCGTGGCCAGGCCCAGCGCGCAGGGGCAGGCAATCACCATCACGGCCACGGCGTGGATCAGCGCCGCCTCCAGCCCCGCGCCCATGGCCAGCCAGCCCGCCAGGGTCACCAGTGCCACCACCAGCACCACCGGCACAAAGATGGCCGACACCTGGTCCACCAGCCGCTGGATGGGCGCCTTGGCCGCCTGGGCGTCTTCCACCAGCCGGATGATCTGGGCCAGCACCGTCTCGGCGCCCACGGCCGTCACCGCCATCACGATGCGGCCATCGCCATTGATCGAGCCACCCGTCAGCGCCGCCCCCACATCGCGCGCCACCGGCAGGGGCTCTCCGGTCAGCATGGATTCATCCACCTGCGTGTGCCCCTCGTGCACAGTGCCGTCCACGGGGATGCGCTCGCCGGGCCGCACGACCAATTGATCGCCCACCAACACCTCGGCCACGGGCACATCTACCTCGCCAGATTTGGAGAGCAAATGCACCACATCGGGCCGCAGCGCATGCAGCGCGCGGATGGCCGCCGTCGTCTGGCGCTTGGCGCGCGCCTCCAGCCACTTGCCCAGCAGCACCAGCGTGACCACCACGGCCGAGGCCTCGAAGTACAGATGCGGCACATGCCCCGGGTGGTCCGTGGGCGCAGTGAGCCACAGCCACATCGACAGGCCCCAGCCCGCACTGGTGCCCAGCGCCACCAGCAAATCCATGTTGCCGCTCAGCGCCTTGGCCGCATGCCAGCCCGCCTTGTAAAACCTGGCCCCCAGGATGAACTGCACCGGCGTCGCCAGCACAAACTGCACCCAGGCGGGCAGCATCCAATGCTGGCCGAACAGGTCGCCGATCATCGGCAACACCAGCGGCGCCGACAGCAGCAGCCCAATGCCCACGGGCAGGAACCCCGCCCAGGGCGACAGGTCTTCCACCGCTTCGTCCTGCCCCGCCGCCCGGGGCTCGTAGCCCGCGTTGCGCACCGCACGGCGCAGCACCGCCTCCATCGCGGCGGCATCTGCGCCGACCTGCGTGACAAAGGCAATGCGCGCAGACTCGGTCGCCAGGTTGACCGAGGCCTCCTGCACGCCGGGCACCTTGCGCAGCGCGCGCTCCACACGGCCCACGCAGCTTGCGCAGGTCATGCCAGAAATGCCCAGGTCCAGCGAGTGGACGGCCCCGGGCGCGATGGTGGGGGAGGAGGTGGTGGGAGAAGCCGTGGTGGTGTTCATGGCGGGGATGCTGATCCTTGACGTGATGGCAAGGTCAAGCATTGATATTGATCAACCCTCACATCATGAGTGTCTTGCGCAGCGTTTGACTCTGCCACGATGTCAAGCTTCAACATTCGCTTCGGTCGCATCCACGGCCACATTTCCAAACCCAACAAGGACACCCCATGGCAACCACCACCACAACCTTCCAAGTGCAGGGCATGACCTGCGGCCACTGCGAACGCGCCGTCACCCAGGCCGTGCAGCAGGTAGACCCCAACGCCCAGGTCCGCATCGACCGCGCCAGCGGCAAGGTGGACGTGGACAGCACCGCCCCCCGCGAGGCCCTGGCCGCCGCCATTGCCGAAGAAGGCTACACCGTCGCGGCTTGAGAGGCTGAGAGTCTTTTGCCTCTGAGCGCCGCGCCACCGCACACCCCAACAAGGGCCACACCATGACCACGCCCCAGTCCGTCAATAACGCGCCGACCGCGCGCACCAAGGCCGCAGCGCCCCGCGCCATCGCCTGGCCCGTGCCCATCGGCGTCGCTGCCCGGCGCGCAGGCATCTCGGCGCGCATGGTGCGGCACTACGAATCGCTGGGCCTTGTCAAAGGCGTGGCGCGCACCGACAGCGGCTACCGCCAGTACACCGAGGCCGACGTGCACGCCCTGCACTTCATCCGTCGCAGCCGCGACCTGGGCTTCTCGATGGAAGAAATCGCCGAACTGCTGGGCCTGTGGCACGACCGCAGCCGCGCCAGCAGCCAGGTCAAGCGCATCGCCCAGCAGCACGTCGACAACCTGAACGAACGCATCGCCCAGATGCAGGCCATGCAGCGCACGCTGCAGACCCTGGTCGCCTGCTGCCAGGGCAACGACCGGCCCGATTGCCCCATCCTGGACGACCTGGCCTCCGGGCAGGCAGACCGCCACCCGCCCGGGGCCTTGCGCAAATCGCTACCAAATCAATAGCTGTTTGCGTTTGCTCCGCTAGCGCTTGCGCCACTTTTTCCTTGAAACCTGCGTTGCCAGGCCCGTCAGGCGCCCGCCGACCGTGCGGGGGGTTTGACTTTGCCAGCGGCCGCTTTGCGGCGGGGAGGCAGCGACGGCGCGGCCACCGCCTCGTCGGTTGATGCCGAGGCCTGCCCAGGCCGCCGCAGCACCCCATCACACAAGGTCGCGATGCACTGCTGCGCCACCTGCTCGGCCGTGTACTCGCCGCCGGGCTGGTACCAGCGGCCGATCCAGCTGAGCGCTCCGGCAATCACAAACGCCGTCATCTTCGGGTCGCAGGACTGCAGCGATCCCTCGGCCACGCCCTCAGCCACCAGGCGGCGGAACTCCTGGTCGATGGCGGACTTGAGGCGGCGCAGCTCCTTGCGGCTTTCGGGGGGCACCTGCTCGTCGCCCACGCGGATCAGGCACATGCCGAAGTCCTGGGTGACGATGCGTGCGTACACCTGCATGCAGGTGATCAGCTGGTCGATGGCCTTGCCGCCCGCAGCGCGCGAGGCCTCGATGCCCTCCAGCATCATGTCCAGGCCCTGGCGCACGCACTGCAGCAGGATCTCGTCCTTGTTCTTCACGTAGTAGTACAGCGTGGGCTTGGTCACGTTCAGGCGCGCGGCGATGTCGTCGAGCGAGGTCGCGTGAAAACCCCGTTCGTTGAACAGCTGGGCCGCCGCCTGCAGCACGGCATGGCGCTTGGCCTCGCGCTGGCGCTCGCGGTGCGACACCGGGGGCCAGGGAGATGCCGCTGCCGCCTGGGCAGACGCAGGGACGACCTTGGCTTGCTGAGCCTTCGTGGGTGTTTTGACCGGCTTGACCGGCTTGGCCTGCCTGGCAACGGGTGCAGAAGACGGCGCTGCAGCGGTGGGGGTGGCGCTGCGGCGGCGGGGTGCCACTTTGGCGTGGGGCATGGATGGCAGTTCCTCGGGAAAGTACGGATGCTGATGAGGGTCGCGGCTTCCAGAATCTACTTGCAAGTAAACAGTTTACGCACAAGTAGGAAATTTGCGCTGGATTCCACCGAAATTTCTGTCAAAAGCTGCAGTCAACCCGTATTAGAAAGCCAATGGAGACAACCCCTACCGGCCCCGCTGCTGCCCCGCCCCTGCTGCAGGTGCAGGGCGTGACCCTGGCGTTCGGGGGCGTGAAAGCGCTCACCGGGGTCAGCTTTGACGTGTCGCCCGGCTCCATCACCGCCGTCATCGGCCCCAACGGCGCGGGCAAGACCTCGCTGTTCAACACCATCTCGGGCTTTTACCGGCCCAGCCAGGGGTCCATCCGCTTTCAGGGGCAGGACATCACCCGCGTGCCCGCACCGCAGCGTGCCAAGCGGGGCTTGGGCCGCAGCTTTCAGAACATTGCGCTGTTTCGCGGCATGACGGTGCTCGACAACATCAAGCTCGGCCGCCACGCGCACCTCCAGACCAACGTGCTCGATGCGCTGTTCTACCTGGGCCGCGCGCGCCGCGAAGAGGCCGCGCTGCGCCGCGACATCGAGGAGCGCATCATCGACTTTCTCGAAATCGACCACATCCGCCACGCCCCCGTCTCGGCCCTGCCCTACGGCCTGCAAAAGCGCGTGGAGATGGCGCGGGCCCTCGCCATGCAGCCGCAGATCCTGATGCTGGACGAACCCGTGGCCGGCATGAACCGCGAAGAGACCGAAGACATGGCGCGCTTCATCCTCGACGTGCGCGAGGAGTGGGGCGTGACGGTGCTCATGGTGGAGCACGACATGGGCATGGTGATGGACCTGTCGGACCACGTGGTGGTGCTCAACTTCGGCCAGGTCATCGCACAGGGCTCGCCCGCCGCTGTGCAGGCCAACCCCGAGGTCATCCGCGCCTACCTGGGCGCGGGCGATGTGGGCGACCTGCGTGCCAAGCTGCAGGGGGTGACCACCGCATGACCGGCAACTTCGACTGGGCCTACCTGTTTGAGATCAGCCTCACCGGCATCGCCGGTGGCGGGCTCTACGCACTGGCCGCACTGGCCTTTGTGATGGTCTACAAGGCCACCCGCGTGGTCAACATCGCCATTGGCGAGCTGCTGATGGTGGGCGCCTACCTGTTCTTCACCTTCGCATCGATGTTTGCGCTGCCGCTGTGGCTGGCCATCCCGGCCGCCGTGCTGGGCACCGGCCTGCTGGGCGCGGTGATCGAGCGCACCATGATCCGCCCGCTGCTGGGCGAGCCGCCGATTTCCGTCTTCATGGTCACCGTGGGCCTGGCTTCCGTGCTGGTCGGCCTGGTCGAGATGATCTGGACGGCCGACCAGCGCCGCCTGCCCGACTTCATGCCCACGCAGCCCATCATGGTGGGTGATGCGTTCCTGGCACCCAAGGTGTTCTGGGGCGCCGTGATTGCCATCGTGTTCATTGCAGCGGTGCTGGTGGTGTTCCGCTTCTGGCGCGGCGGTGTGGCCCTGCGCGCCACGGCCAGCGACCAGGCGGCCGCGTATTCGGTGGGCATCAACGTGCCGCGCGTGTTCTCGCTGGCCTGGGTGGCATCGGCCATGCTGGCCGCCATCTCCGGGATCATCGTCGGCTCCATCGGCGGCATCTCGTCCAGCATGGGCGTGTTCGGGCTGTCGGTGCTGGTGGTCGTCATCGTGGGCGGGCTCGACAGCGTGCTGGGCGCGCTCGTCGGCGGCATCCTCATCGGCCTGATCGAGGCGCTGGCCGGGGCCTACCTGGGCGGCGAATACAAGCTGCTGGCCACCTTCATCGTGCTGGTGGCCGTGTTGCTGGTGCGGCCGTACGGCCTGTTCGGCACCCACGAAATCGAGAGACTCTAAGGCCGACCCCATGCGCATCGGAACCCTCAAGGAAACCTACATCGCCGACGCGGCGCTGTTCGACTCGCGCACGCAAAAGGTGTGGCTGGCCGTGGGCGCTGCGCTGCTGGTGCTATTCCCCTTCATGGCCAGCGACTACTGGCTGTACCTGGCCTGCCTGGTCAGCATCAATGTGGCAAGCAGCACAGGCCTCAACATCCTCACGGGCTACACGGGGCTGGTAAGCCTGGGGCAGGCAGCCTTCATGGGCCTGGGCGCGTACACCGTGGCGATTCTCGAAACCAAGGTGGGCACGCCCTTGGTGCTCAATCTGCTGGCCGGTGGCTTGGTCGCCATGTTGGGCGGCATCGTGGTGGGCATCCCCTCGCTGCGCGTGAAGGGACTGTACCTGGCGATTGCCACCATTGCCGCATCGTTCATCGCGCACTTCATCTTTGCCAACTGGAAGTTCACCGGCGGCACCGGGGGCCTGAGCGTGCCACCCGCCAAGCTGTTTGGCATGGCGCTCGACACCTCGTTCCGCCTGTAC
>DATLGV010000067.1:0-3732 GCA_035540275.1 Acidovorax sp.
GTCATCATCGGCGCCGGCGCTGCCGGCCTGTTCTGCGCGGGCCAGGCGGGCCAGCGGGGTCTGAAGGTCTTGCTCATCGACCACGCCGACAAGGTGGCCGAAAAGATCCGCATCTCGGGCGGCGGGCGCTGCAACTTCACCAACCGCGACCTCGACCCGGCCGCGCCCCACAAGCACTTTGTGGGGCAAAACCCGCAGTTCTGCCGCTCGGCGCTATCGCGCTACACACCTGCCGACTTCATCGCGCTGGTGCAAAAGCACGGCATCCCGTTCCACGAAAAGCACAAGGGCCAGCTGTTTGCCGACCGCTCGGCCGAGGACATCATCGCCATGCTGCTGGCCGAGTGCGAGGCGGGCGGCGTGACCCGCTGGCAACCCTGCAGCGTCAAAAAAATAGCCTTTTCAGCCTCTACCGCAGAACCAGAAAGCGCTGGCAGCTATCAAATTGATACTGACAGAGGTCTGGTGCAAGCGCGCTCGCTGGTGGTGGCCACGGGCGGCCTGTCCATCCCCAAGATCGGTGCCACCGACTTGGGCTACCGGCTCGCGCAGCAGTTCAACGTCCCGCTCGTCGAGCGCAAGCCGGGCCTGGTGCCACTGACCTTTGACGGCGCGGGCTGGGCACCCTATGCGCAGCTGGCCGGGCTGGCGCTGCCAGTGCAGATCAGCACGGGCGCCAAGAAGAACCGCATGGCGTTTGACGAAGACCTGCTCTTCACCCACCGGGGCCTGTCGGGCCCGGCGGTGCTGCAGATCTCCAGCTACTGGCAAGAGGGCACGCCCCTGGCCATCAACCTGGCGCCCACGGTGGACCTGCCCGCCGCGCTGGCGCAGGGCAAGGCCCGCTCGCGCAAGCTGGTTGCCAACGAGCTGGCCACGCTGGTGCCGAGCCGCCTGGCCGATGCCTGGGCCAGCCGCGAGGCCGACTGGCAGCGCCCCATCAACGAGGCCAGCGACAAGGCCCTGGCGCGCCTGGCCGAGCAGCTGGCGCGCTGGGAGCTGACGCCCACCGGCACCGAGGGCTACAAGAAGGCCGAGGTGACGCTGGGCGGCGTGGACACGCGCGCGCTGTCGCAGCAGACCATGGAGTGCAAGGCCCAGCCGGGGCTGTACTTCATTGGCGAGGTGGTGGACGTGACAGGCTGGCTGGGCGGCTACAACTTTCAATGGGCCTGGGCCAGCGCATATGCCTGCGCGCAGGCGCTGCCACTGCCGCAGGCAGAGCCTGCTGGCGCTGCGCACTGACGGACCCGTAAAAGTCCGTCAGACCAGCACAGCGGCCTCCCGCACCGGCGCGCCCGAGGGCTGGTGCTGGCAGGCCCAGGCCTCCAGCTCTGGCACCGGCAGCGGACGGCTGAAGTGGTAACCCTGCAGTTCCTCGCAGTCGAGCGCACCCAGCACCTGGGCCGTGGCCAGGTCTTCCACACCCTCGGCCACGATGCGCAGCCCCAGCGTATGGCCCAGCGCAATGATGGCGCGCGTGATGGCCATGTCGGCGGGGTTGACCAGCATGTCGCGCACAAAGGACTTGTCCACCTTGAGGCGGTCAATGTCAAAGCGCTTGAGGTAGGCCAGACTCGAATACCCGGTGCCGAAATCGTCGATGGACAGCTGCACACCCAGCGCCTTGAGCGCCGCCAGTTGCTGCTCGGCCGCATGGGCGTTGTCCATGAGCTGGGATTCGGTGATCTCCAGCTCCAGCCGGTCTGCGGGCATGCCGGTGCGGGCCAACAGCGCCTCGATGTCGGTCACCAGCGACGGGTCGGACATCTGCGCTGCCGACAGGTTGACCGAGATCGACACCTGGGCCAGCGGGTGCGTCAGCGCTGCGTCGCCCGGGCCCGCATCGAGCACCAGCGGTTGCCAGCGCACCCACTGCTCGCAGGCCTGTTGCAGCACCCAGCTGCCAATGGCGCGGATCATGCCGGTCTCCTCGGCGATGGGGATGAACTCGCTGGGCGGTATGGAGCCCAGCACCGGGCTGGTCCAGCGCAGCAGCGCCTCCACGCCCAGCAGCTGGGCGCCCTGGGCACTCAGGCGCGGCTGGTAGTGCAGGCTCAGCTCGTTGCGCTCCAGTGCGCGGCGCAGTTGCTGCTCCATGGTCTGGCGGGCCACGGCGCGCTGGTCGGTCTCCATCGAATAGAACAGCGCCATGTCGCGGCCGGTGGTCTTGGCCTCGTACATGGCGGCGTCGGCGCGGCGCATGAGTTCGTCAATGTCGCTACCGTCCTCGGGGTACACGGCAATGCCCACGCTGCAGGACACATTCAGCTCGTGCCCTTCCACCGGATGGCTCTGGCGGATGAGCGGGATCAGCCGCCGCTCCACCAGCTGCTGCACGTCCTCGCGCCCCGCCACATCACGCATCACCACCACAAACTCGTCGCCGCCCAGGCGGCTCACGGTGTCGCGGCTGCGCACAGCCTGCGTGAGGCGCGCGGCCACCGAGCGCAGCAGGCCATCGCCAATGTGGTGGCCCAGCGTGTCGTTGATGGCCTTGAAGCGGTCCAGGTCGATGAACAGCACGGCCACCTTTTCGCCCGTGACGGGCGCCTGCGCCAGCGCCATCTGCAGGCGCTGCACGCACAGTGACCGGTTGGGCAGCTCGGTGAGCACGTCGTGGTGCGCCAGGAACTGGATGCGCTCTTCGCTGCGCTTGCGGTCGGTGATGTCGATGGCAATGCCGATGTGGTTGGTGACGGCGCCGCCCTTGCCCTCGCGCACGGCCGACACCATGAGCCAGGCCGGGTAGGTCTCGCCCGAGCGGCGGCGAAACCGCACTTCGCCCTGCCACGACTCCTTGTCGAGCATGGTGCGCTGGATTTGCGCGGGCAAGGGCTCCGCACCCGGCTCTTCCAGCAGAAAGCCCAGGTCTTCGCCGATGACCTCGTAGAAGTCGTAGTGCGTGCTGCGGCAGAACGCCTTGTTCACGCTGATGATCTGCTGCTCGCCGTTCATGATGATGATGCCCTCGGACGAGGCCTCGAACACCTTGGCCCACAGCTCCAGGCGCTGCTCCATCACCTTGAGCACGTTGATGGGCGTGAAGGCGGTGAGCACCGCATCACGCCCCTGGAACTGCAGGCGCCGCGCCGACAGCACGGCCCAGGACGGCTCGGGGCTGCCCTTCCAGCGCACTTCAAATTCATCGACCGAGCCCTGGTCCGCCAGGCGCTGGAAGAAGCGTGCGCGCACGCCGGGCTCCAGCCCCACGGCCCAGGGGTCCGCCTTGCGGCCGCCCAGCCAGTGGGCAGCGGGCGCGTTGGAGTGCAGCACCTCGTGCTCGGGGATGGACGTGACCACCATGGGGATGGGGAAGGCCTCCACCAGCTCGCGCTGCGCCTCGGCCGCACGGGCGCTCGCGGCCAGCTCCTGCTGCAGCACGCGGTCGCGGTCGAGCTGCGACAGCATCTCGTTGAACGCGGTGACCAGGCGGCCGATTTCGTCGCGGCTGACCCACTGCGCGCGCAGCCGGTGGTCGCCGCTCTTGCGCACCTCGTCGGCCACGCGGGCCAGCTGCTGCAACGGTTTGGCGATCTGGCGCGCGACCAGGGTGACAAGCGAAAGGATGCAACCCAGCAGCACCAGCGCCGTGCCCAGGTGCAGCCACATCCGGGCAAACAGGCTGTCGGCGCGCTGGTTCAGCAGGCGCTCCAGGTCCACAATGCCCACCGACCACGCATCGCGCAGCGCGCCGACAGCCTGTTTGCCCGGATGTGGCTGCACCTGGGC
>DATLGV010000068.1:0-1669 GCA_035540275.1 Acidovorax sp.
CTGAGACACTCCCCCTGATTCACTGAAGGACTGACAACATGACACAACCCACCGTCGGCATCATCGGCCTGGGCGCCATGGGCGCTGGCATTGCCAAGACCCTGCGCAACAACGGTTTCACCATCCACGTGTGCGACGTGCGCCCCGGCGTGGCCGAGGCCTTTGTGGCAGACGGTGGCACAGCCCACGCCACCACCGCCTCGCTGGCGGCGGTGAGCGATGTGGTGGTGTCGGTGGTGGTCAACGCCGCGCAGACCGAGAGCGTGCTGTTTGGCGATGACGGCCACAGCGGCGCAGCCAGCACCATGCGCCCCGGTAGCACCTTTGTGATGTGCTCCACGGTGGACCCCAACTGGTCGGTGGCACTCGAAGCGCGCCTGAACGCCCTGGGCCTGCACTATGTGGATGCCCCCATCTCCGGCGGCGCCGCCAAGGCCGCTTCAGGCCAGATGACCATGATGACCTCGGCCAAGCCTGAAGCCTATGCCGCAGCCAACGCCGTGCTCGACGGCATGGCCGGCAAGGTGTACCGCCTGGGCGACAAGGCGGGCGCAGGCAGCAAGGTCAAGATCATCAACCAGCTGCTGGCCGGTGTGCACATTGCCGTGGCCGCCGAAGCCATGGCCCTGGGCCTGCGCGAAGGCGTGGACGCTGCTGCGCTGTACGAGGTCATCACCCACAGCGCGGGCAACAGCTGGATGTTTGAAAACCGCATGGCCCATGTGCTGGCGGGCGACTACACACCGCTGTCGGCCGTCGATATCTTTGTGAAGGACCTGGGCCTGGTGCTGGACACCGCACGCGCCAGCAAATTCCCCCTGCCGCTGGCCGCCACCGCGCACCAGATGTTCATGCAGGCATCGACCGCAGGCTTCGCCAAGGAAGACGACAGCGCCGTGATCAAGATCTTCCCCGGCATCACGCTACCTGAGAGCAAGGACAAGGCATGACACGCGCACGTGCCCTGCTGGGCTGCATTGCCGACGACTTCACTGGCGCGACCGACCTGGCCAACAACCTGGTACGCGCCGGCATGCGCGTGGTGCAAGCCATGGGCGTGCCCACGGCTCCGCTCGATAACGAGGCCGATGCCATCGTGGTCGCGCTCAAGTCGCGCACCATTCCCAAAGACGAAGCCATCGCCCAGTCGCTGGCTGCGTTGCAATGGCTGAAAGCGCAAGGAGCCGAGCAGATCTACTTCAAATACTGCTCCACGTTTGACAGCACGGCCGAAGGCAACATCGGCCCCGTGACCGATGCGCTGATGCAGGCCCTGGGCACCGACTTCACCATCGCCACGCCCGCCTTCCCCGACAACAAGCGCACGGTGTTCAAGGGCTACCTGTTTGTGGGCGATGTGCTGCTGAACGAGAGCGGCATGCAAAACCACCCGCTCACGCCCATGACCGACCCCAACCTGGTGCGCGTGCTGCAGGCGCAGACCGAGAGCCGCGTGGGCCTGATCGACCACAGCGTGGTCGCACAGGGCGAGGCCGCCATCCGCGCGCGCATCGACCAACTGAAGGCCGAGGGCGTGCGCATGGCCGTGGTCGATGCGGTGTCGAACGCCGACCTGCTGCGCCTGGGCCCGGCGCTCAAGGGCATGCCGCTGGTCACGGCGGGCTCGGGCGTGGCCATTGGCCTGCCGGGCAACTTTGGCGTGGCACCC